>SCTU01000214.1 GCA_004297315.1 Dehalococcoidia bacterium
GCGCGGTCGACGTTCCGGCTGAGGATGAGGTCGGCCTGGGCAAAGTCGTGATAGACGGCGTTGGTGACTGAATATCCGACCGTGTCGCCGGTGGCGAACGCGGCGCTGATGATCAGCGTCGACAGCATGAGGCCGATGACGATGAGCGTCGTCTGGACCTTCCGGCGTGCCGCGTTACGCAGCCCCATTCGCACGAGCAGGGGATTCTTCCAGGCGATCCAGCCGACGACGGAGAAGGCGACGGCCATCAGGGCCAGTCCCCCGGCCATGAACCAGACGAGCGGGATGCCGAAAAGTTCCGTCATCGATGGCGCTCCTCGCGCTCGATCAGGCCGTCTCGCATATGGACGGTGCGGTGGCAGCGGCTGGCCACTCCCGGGTCATGCGTCACGATGACGAAGGTCTGGTGCTGTCGTTCGTTGAGGTCCTGCATCAGGGTCATGATCTCATCGGCGGTGACGGAGTCGAGGTCGCCGGTCGGCTCGTCCGCCCAGACGATCGCCGGATCGTTCGCCAGCGCCCGCGCGATGGTCACCCGCTGCCGCTGGCCGCCGGAGAGTTCGGCAGGCTTGTGGTCCTGCCACTCGGCCAGTTTGACGTGGTCCAGCACGGCCGCGGCGCGTGTGCGCGCCTCCGAGGGCTTCGTCCCGGAGACGAGCAGCGGCAACTCGACGTTCTCGACCGCGCTCAGCACGGGGAGGAGGTTGTAGAACTGGAAGATGAAGCCCATCCGGCGTGCGCGGTAGGACGTCTTCCGGTCGTCATCCATGCTCGCGAGTTCGGTGCCCTCGATGCGCACCGAGCCGGAGGTCGGCTCGTCGATCCCGGAGACGCAGTTGAGCAGCGTGGTCTTGCCGCAGCCGGACGGCCCCATGATGGCGACCATCTCGCCTTTTGCGACGGTGAGCGAGACCCCGCGCAAGGCGTGTACGCGCACGGCCCCGGTGTCGTAGATCTTGACGAGGTCGGTGACCTGGATGATCGGCTCGTCCACGTTCCATCCTTCCGGCGGCGGTGAGTAACTGATCTAAGGTACCCGTCCTTTCCGTATCTGCCACGGTTGGCGGCCTGCCGCTCCGGCCGAGGCCTGGGGGCGTGCCCTGGCGTACCATCGCCACGCGGGCACGGCGCGGCGGGGGCGAGGGGAGGCGGCATGGCGTTCGGTGTGGTCTTCATCATCGTCGGCACGCTTCTCCTGCTCGATTCGCTGGGCGTCATCCCCGAGGTCACGGCCACCGAGTTCTGGGCGGCGGCGCTGATCGGGTTTGGCGTGATGATCGTCTTCCGCGGCGCGCGCCGTTCGTGGCGGCGCCGGTGACCTCACGATTGCGCGATGTCCTGAGCGTCACGATCGGCGCCTACCTCTGCGCGATGGGCCTGCTGCTCTTCGCAGACGAATCGGGCTGGCTGCAGATTGGCGCGCGCGGACTGGTCGAGGCCGGCTTCGGGCTGTTCTTCATCGCGCTGGGCGTGCTCGTCATCCTCGCCGAGGCGCGCGCCCGGCGCGTCCGCCGGCGGCTGTCGCAGACGTTCGGCCACATCCGCTCGGCCGAGGGCTGGTCAGTCGAGGACGGCGTCCTGCGCACCGTCTTCGGTGACATCGACCTCGACCTGCGCGAGGCGAACCTTCCGCTCGGAGAGACGGCACTCACCCTCCTTGTGTGGGTGGGTGCGATCCGGTTGCGCGTGCCTCACGGCGTGGGACTCGAGGTGGAGGCGCAGACGTTTGTTGGGACGGTGGACGTCCTCGGGCGGCACGAGGAGGGCCTCGTGCGCGACATCCTGGTGAGGACTGACGGCTACGAGCAGCAGGAGCGCCGCCTGCACGTGCGCATCTCGACCGTCATCGGCGAACTCGAGGTCGTGCAGGACCAGGGCTAGTCCCGGGCGGGACACACGGCGCAGCGGTCGAGGGCCGGCATTCCGGTCTCGACGCCTGCTTCGGCGAGGCACTGCCGCAGCGTCCACAGCGGGAGGCCGATCACGCCGCACTCGCAGCCGTCGATGCGTGCGACCGGGCGGAACACCGCGTCCTGGATCGCGTAGCCGCCCGCCTTGTCGAACGGCTCGCCACGCGCGATGAACTCCTCACACTCGGCGTCGGTGTAAGCGCGCATGACGACGGCCGTGCGCTGGTGCGAGACCGCCTCCACGTGACGTCCGGCCACCACGACGGCGACGCCGGTGACGACCTCGTGCGCGCGGCCGCGGAGCGCGTGGAGCATCGCGCGCGCTTCGGCGGCGTCGCCGGGCTTACCGAGCAGACGCCCTTCGAGAGCGACGACCGTGTCGCTGCCGATCACGACGTCGCCCGGCCGGCGCGCCGCGACGGCACGCGCCTTCGACAGCGCGAGCGCTTCGGCGAGGCGGACGGGGTCGCGCTCGTCGCTCGCCTCGTCGACGTCGGCGGGGTCGGCCTCGAAGGGCACGCCGAGCGCGGCCACGAGTGCGCGGCGACGGGGCGAGGCGGAGGCGAGGACGACGCTCACGCGCGGGCGGGGATGGAGCGGTCGAGGGCGACGACGCACTCGATGTGCTGCGTCTGGGGGAACATGTCGACCGGCTGTACCTCACGGAGCGCGAAACCGCCGTCGACGAACAGCCGGAGGTCGCGCGCGAGCGTGCTCGGGTCGCATGAGACATAAACCACGCGGCGCGCTGCCGAGGCGAGGATCGCCTCGATGACTGCGGGGAAGAGGCCCGCACGCGGCGGGTCGATGATCACGACGTCCGGTTCGGGCGTCATGCCGGGGAGCAGCGCCTCCACCTTGCCGGTGATCCGCGTCACGTTGTCGAACTGCGCGAGGTTCGCCTCGGCGTCGACACCGGCCGCCGCGGACTCCTCGATCGTGACGACCTGGTGCACCTTGTCCGCCAGTTGGCCGGCGAACGTGCCGACGCCGGCGTAGGCGTCCACAACGAGGTGCGGGGCGGCGTCGAGGACGTGTGCGACGGCGATGGCGACGAGGCGTTCCGCCTGCCGCGTGTTCACCTGGAAGAAAGCAGGCCCGGAGATCTGGTACGGCACGCCGTTCAGCGATTCGTGGTAGGTCTTTTGGCCGCTCTCGACGTGGGCGGCGCGGTGCCCGGGCCGCCACTCGATCTTCGGCTGGATCATCGCCTCGCCGGTGTTCTCGCCGATGCGGACGGCGAGTTGGTGGGCGACGATCGTGTTGCCCTGGACGCGGCGGAGCACCTCGTTCACGCGTGGGTGTGCGATCTCGCAGTGGTCGACGCGCAGGAAGCGGTGCGTCCCGCGCAGCATGAAGCCGACCTCGCCGTCGCGGCGGACGGTGAAGCGCAGGTGGTTCCGGTAGCCCCACGGGTCGTCCATCCCGACCATCGGCTGCACGACCGCGGCAACCTCGTCCGCGCTGAAGCGCCCGATACGACGGAGTTGCTCCGCGACCACCTCCGACTTGAGGCGCAACTGCTCGGGGTAGGCGGCGTGCTGCAACTGGCAGCCCCCGCAGCGTCCGAAGTACTCGCACGGCGGCTCGACGCGCTGCGGCGAGGGGCGCAGCACGGTGATCGCGCACGCCTCGAGGTAGGTCGGGTGCTCCGCGGTGATCTCGGCAACGACGCGCTCGCCGGGCAGGGCGTACTCGACGAAGACGGTGCGGCCGTCGGGCGCCTTGCCCACGGCGCGGCCGCCGGTCGTGAAGCCGGTGCACTCCACCTCGATCGGCTCGAGGGGGCGGTCGACCAGCCAGCGGCGCTTGCCGTGACGGCCGAGGGGGACGGGCTCGGGCGGGCCCGAGGCGGCGAAGAGCGGGATCGTGGCGGGAGAAGTCATGCTCCCAGCGTACGGGCCCGATAGGATGGCGCGCGAACGTGCCCGGAGGCGCGCCTGAGGAGCCCTCGATGCCGGTCCGAACGTCCGACCCGTCCGCCGAGACTCCGCTCGCCTCGATCGTCCGTGCGATCGTCGGAATCCCCACGACTTCGTTTCGCGAGGGCACGGTGCTCGCCGCGGTCCGCACGTTCGCGGAGGCCCGAGGCCTCGCGTACTCCGAGGACGACTTCGGCAACGGGTACGTGACCTACCGCCGGGGCCGCGCCGCCCGCGGCGCACGGCCGCTCGTGCTGGGCGCGCACACGGACCACCCAGGCTTCGTTGTGGAGACCGTGCGAGGGAAGCGCCTGACCCTGGCGTTCCGGGGCGGCGTCGATGCGCGCTACGGGAAGGGTGAGCGCGTCCGCGTGTACGGCGAGGACGGCCGCAGCCGAGGCGTCGCACGCATCACACGCATCCTCGCAAGCGACTCTCCCAACCGCTGGGCCCGCCGCATCAGCGGCGCCGTCGCAACGGTCGAGGATGGCGCAGCATCCGCGGGCGACCTCGCGCTCTGGGACGTGGCGGAGTGCCGCATCCGAGGCCGCATTGTCGAGGCGCGCCAGTGCGACGACCTGATCGGGGCGGTCGCGGTCCTTGCGACGCTCGACCGGCTCATGGCCCGCGGGGTCGAGGGGCACGTGATCGGCTCGTTCACACGCGCGGAGGAGTCGGGGCTGCTTGGCGCCGCCGCGGCGGCTGGCGCGCGGACACTGCCGGAAGGCGCGCTCGTGGTGGCGGTCGAGTGCTCCTCGATGGCGGGGGGGCGCGCGGAGCAGGGGGCAGGCCCGATCATCCGGGTCGGCGACTACGGGCACATCTTCTCGCCGGACATGTCGCTCTGGATGTTCCGCCTCGCGACGGAGATGCAGCAGGCGGATCCGAAGTTCAAGTTCCAGCGCAAGCTGATGGACGGCGGCACCACCGAGGCCACGGCGTACGACTTCATGGGCTACGAGACCGGCGCTGCCTGTGTCGCCCTCGGCAACTACCACAACATGGGCGAGGACTCGCGGATCGCCGCCGAAACCGTCCACCTCGACGACATCGACGGCCTCGCCGAACTGTTCGTGCGCATGGCGCAGGACACGAAGCGCCACGCGCAGGTGCGCGCCGCCTCCGCGAAGCGCTGGGGCGAGATCGGCCGCGAGGCCGGGGTCAGGCTGAAGGCGGGCAGGTAACCCCTGCCCGTCGCTTCGACCCTCGCGCTAAACCTCGCCGACTGCTGGAATCGTCTTCAGGGAAGCGATGACTTCCTTGATCTGTGCTTCCTCGTCCGGGTTCCTGGGCTCGGCGCTGAAGTTCACCTGCGTGTTGATGCCGGCGTACTTCTCACGCATCTTCGAGGGCAGTTCGTCCCACGTCCCAATGACGCAGAATTCCTCCATCATTTCGTCCGTGATCAGGCCGACCATGTCGTCCCACTTGCCCTCGATCGAGAGGCGGTGCAGTTGGGCGGCCTCGTCCGACCAGCCGTGCAGCTTCATGACATTCGAGTAGGAACGGGTGGAGGCGTAGAACGAGATCCGGCGGCGGTCACGTTCCTTCGCCGCGCGGACGTCCGCCTCCGTCCGCCCGGTGACGATGAAGCCGCCGCCGCGCACGTGGACCTTGCTCAGGTCCTTGCCGGCGCGTCGCGCACCCTCGTGCACGGCGGGGATGAGCACCTCGCGGATGTACTTGAAGGTGCTAAAGCCGTGGATCGCGATGCCGTCCGCGACCTCGCCGGCAAGGCGGGCGTTGAACGGGTTCACGGCGGAGACGATGACCGGGATGTCCGGGTGCTCGATCGGGCCGGGGTTGAAGAACGGGCTCGTCAGTTTGTACTGGTAGAACTCGCCCTCGTATGCGGGCTTGGTGCCGTTCTGCCATGAGTCCCAGATCGCGCGCATGCAGTTGATGTAGTCGCGCAGGTGGGGCCCCGGCGGCGCCCACGGCACGGAGAAGCGGCGCTCGTTGTGCCCCTTCACCTGCGTGCCGAGGCCGAGCACGAACCGCCCGCCCGAGTACTTCGACAGGTCCCACGCGATGTTCGCGGTGACGTGCGGGACGCGCGGGAATGCGATCGCGACTGATGACCCGAAGTGCATGCGCTGCGTGTGCTCGGCGACGAGCACCAGCGGGAGGAACGGGTTGTGCTGGGTCTCGCCGACGGAGACGGCGTCGTAGCCCAGCCGCTCCAGGTCGCGCGCCTTCTGCGGGATCAGGTGCATGTCGGTTGGGATGCCGGTCCCGACGGTCATCGGCATGTTGGCGCGTCCTCTCACTCCTGGATCGGTAGCGGGCGATGCGGGGCAGGGCCTCGATGCTGCGCGATGCCCGCGCGCGGGATTGTAGCCGCCTCATGCGGCAACGGCCTTACTGCCGGAGGCAGGCGGCCTAGTCCGCGACGCGCGATTTCGTCTCGGGGTGTTCGAGGACGGCCCACACGGCCTCCTCCGTGTGGCGGGCCACGCGGCCCTCGCGCAGGAGGCGCACGACGAGGCGGCTGTCATAGCCGGCGTCCAGCATGCGCTGCGCGACGGCATCCACGCGGTTGGTCGCCCCAAGCACCACGCCGAGCACGAGTTCCCACTCGAGCGGCGTGCACAGGACGCCGGTGCCGCGGCAGTCGACCTTCACGCGCGCATCCCAGAGTGACGGCACCTCGCGCGGCGCGAGCGATTCGTACGGGCCGTGAAACACGGGGTCGCCGAACACGAAGACGGGCACGCTATGACGCATGAAATGGAGACGGTTCGCTGCGAGGTGCGCCCCCTGGCCCCAGTCGGTGGAGACGCCGAGCATCTCCCCCAGCGCGAGCAGCGCGGACTCCGTCGTGATGAACTCGAGGTTGGTGCCGGGGACTTCGACAGCCTGGAGTCGGGCGGATGCGGCGCCGGTCAAGGCCCACGGCTGATCCGCGGCGGCCTCCTGGATTACCCGCACGAGGGGGCCCAGGATCGCCAACTGGCGCTCTTCGGGGTCGAAGCCCGGCTCCAAGTTCACTCGCGCAGTGCCCTCTCGTTGCCGGCAGATGGGCGGGTGACAGGTCGAGCGCAGACCCTCGCCCAGAGGTCGGATCATACCGACGGACGGCGCTAGCCGCCTTCGGTCGGCTGGACCCCGCGGCCCCCTTGCTCCCCCTTGCGCGCCCTGCCACGATGGGGCCTGCCGGAGGTTCCCGCGTTGCCGAAGCAAGTGACCAACGTCGCGTCCGACGACGCGCTTACTACGATTTACCGCATCGCCCACGACGAGGGCGACGAGGTGATCGCCGCGCGCGTCGCAGAGCGCCTGGGGATCACTCCCGCCTCAATCGCGGGGATGCTCTCGCGCCTGACTCGCGACCGCCTGGTGACCATGGACGCGAAGAAGCGGATCTCCCTGACCTCTGCCGGCCTCGCGCGGGCGGAGGAGATGGTCCGGCGGCACCGGCTCGCGGAGTGCCTGCTGGTGGACGTCTTGGGACTCGAGTGGTGGCGCGCCTACGAGGAGGCACACCTGATGGAGCACTCGATCTCAGAGGTCACGGAGCCGCTGATCACTCGCCTGCTCAAGACGCCTACCGTCTCGCCGTTCGGCTACCCCATCCCCGGCGCGAGCCACGGACGCCCGCTTTCCAGCCGACGGCTGTGCGACCTTCAGAGCGGTGCGGTGACGCGCGTGCAGCGCGTCTATGAGGAAGACGAAGAACTGCTCCAGCTCTTCGACAAGGAGGGCATCCGGCCCGGCGTCGAAGTCGAGGTCAAGGAGGTCGCGGTCAAGCGCGGCACCCTGACCGTGACCTTCGGTGGGCGGACGGTGGTCCTCGGCCGCGATCCCGCCCGCCGCATCTGGGTCGAATAGGAGCCCCTCGAGGGAGCCTCGGCCGAGTGGAGGCAGCGATGCTCATCGTGACGATGAACGACATCCCCGGCTACGAGGTGGAAGAGGTCGTGGGGGAGGTCTTCGGCCTCACCGTCCGTTCGCGGAACATCGCCTCGCAGGTCGGTTCGCTGCTGCGGTCGCTGTTCGGCGGCGAGCTGAAGGGCATGACGACCATGCTGCAGGACAGCCGCAACCAGGGCGTGGCGCGCATGGTGGCGGAGGCCGAGTCGAAGGGCGCGAACGCGGTCATCGCGATGCGCTTCGACACGTCCGAGCTTGGCTCCACGTGGACCGAGATCTGCGCATACGGCACGGCGGTCCGCGTGCGAAAACGCGGTTAGCCCAGGCCGCCATGGCGCGGCCTGAGCACGCCTCCGACCGACGTGCTACGATGATGGCTCCTCAGTTCTTCGTGCGACGGTCAACACCCGCGGTCACCTGGTTTCTGAGCGACAAGTAGGTTGCCGGACCTGGTGGTTTGGCGTGTGCCGGCAGTTGCGCCGGCTGAAAGTGTGGACGTTGACTCAGCGTATTTATGTAGGAAACCTCTCCTTCCAGACCACGGAGTCGGAAGTAGCGGAGCTGTTCGGGCAGTTCGGCACCGTGGTGTCGTGCGCACTCCCGAACGACCGTGAGACGGGCCGCCCGCGCGGCTTCGGCTTCGTGGAGATGGCTGACGAGGACGCCAAGAAGGCGATCGCGGCGCTCGACGGCAAGGACTTCGGTGGACGCTCATTGCGCGTCAACGAGGCCCAGCCGCGTGAGAGCCGTGGCGGTGGTGGCGGCTTCGGCGGCGGCGGTGGTGGCTACGGCGGCGGTGGTGGCGGCTACGGCGGCGGCGGTGGCCGCAGCGGTGGCGGCGGCTACGGCGGCGGCGGTGGCTCCCGCGGCGGCAGCAGCGGCGGCTTCGGCGGCGGCGGCGGTGGCAACCGCGGCGGCGGCGGTGGTTCCCGCTACTAGCCTTCGGCCTTTGGTCGACTGAAACGGGCCCCTCTTCGGAGGGGCCCGTCCCTTTGTAGGAAGGCGCCGGCACGGCGGCGACGATCAGGCGCTACAGGCCGGCAGCGCGTACGGTGGACTCGGGACGCTGGAGCCGGGGAGTCTTTCTGGAGTCCTTTGCAAGCGGCTTCAGCGGCCCACTCCACAGACATGCGTCACAGACATGCGTCACAGACATGCGTGAAGCGACCTCGACGCCGGTCTACTCCGAGGACGGGGGCGCTGGCTCAGCGGCCGGGAGCAACGTCGCCGGCCGGTGTCGCGCCCCGCGTCCCCGCCCGTCCTCGAAGGCCGCGGGGTCGATTTCCATGCTTCGCAGTTCCTTGTAGAGCATGAGGACGCCGAAGCCGCCAGCGATGCAGACCGAGCCATAGACGATCTGCGCGATCTGGACGCCCTGGAGTTCCGCCAGGAAGCCGGCGCCCATCCCGCCCAGCGACATCAGGCCGCGGTCAAGCGACAGCAGGCTGATGATCCGTCCGCGCATCTCCGTGGGCGCGCTGCTGAGCATCGCAGCGTTGCTGAGGGAGAAGTACATCGTCTGCGTCGCGCCCGTCAGCGTGATGAATGCGAAGGGGAGGATGAGGCCCGCGGGGCGCGGGAGGTAACTCGTCACCGCGAACGCGACGAGCATCATGCCAAACGACCAGACGATCGCGGGCAAGGCCACCCCGACACGTCTCGGCTGCTTCGAGGCGACGACGAGGGCGCTCACCAGGGCGCCGACGCCCGTCAGCGACACCATGAGGCCTGCGCCGCCGGCCCCGATCCCCATCACGTTCTCCGCGAAGAGCGGGACAAAGACCTGCGTGTAGGACATGCCGAAGGTGAAGTAGATCAGCGACATGAGAAGGATCGCGCGGATCGTCGTGTTCCCCCAGGCGTAGCGTCCGCCCTCGACCAGGCCCGCCGCCATCGCGCGTGCGCCGGTCTCCGCCGGCCGCTCGTGCGTCGCGACGCGCAACATCAACGTGGTCACGACGGCGCCCACGTAGATGACCGCGACCGCCACGAACGCGCCGTCGATGCCGAGCAGAGGGATGGCGAACCCGCCCGCGGCGCTGCCGACGATGCGCATGACGTTCTGTGTCGCGCTCATCAGCGCGACGCCACCTACAACCTGCCGCGGTGGAAGGATGGTCGCAATCATCGACTGCCGCGCGGGCTGCTCAAAGGCCATCAGGGTGCCGCGGAGGAACTGGAAGGCGTACACGTGCCAGAGCTCGAGGCTTCCTGCGACGAGCAGCGCGGCGAAGATGACGCTGAGGATGAGCACGTTGATCTTGGTGACGATGAGGATCGTGCGGCGGTCGAACCAGTCGCTGATGACACCGGCGAAGACGCCGAACACGAGTTGCGGGATCGTCCGCACGGCCAGCACACCACCGACATGCGCCGCGCTGCCACCGGTCATGTCGAGGACGAGGAACGGACGTGCGACCTGTTCCATCCAGAGCGCGAACGCGTGAGAGGACTGGCCGATCCAGAGCAGGCGGTACGTCGGCTGCCGGAGCGGCGCGAACATTCCGGCGGTGGCCGCTTCTGCGCTCATGTCGATCCCTATGACGGTCAACGCGGGCTGAATCGCAGCAGCCGAGGGCTCCGGTCCGCTGTCCCGGGATGATAGCAACGTTCACGCCAACGTCAGGCCACCGGTGGATTAGCCGGTCTTGTAGATGAACACGCCGGCGCCCGGCACATAGGAAGGGTCACAGACGAGGCGGCGGCCGAGCAGGGGTGCGATGTCACGGGCCTCAGGCGTCCAGGTCGCGCCGGCATCGGAGGAGAGGTGCGCTTGGATGCCGCGGCCGCAGGTGTACAGCCGGACGCGCCCGTCCGGGAGCAGCGCCAGTTCGGGGACCCCGCCGAAGTCGACGCTGGCGTATGGCTCGAAGCGGAGCCCGTCCGCCGAGCGCGCGAGCGCGGTCCGCTGGCCCTGGGACACCGCCATGAGCCAAGAGCCGTCCGGGAGACGGATCACGGAGGGGTCCGTGGTCATGTCCCCGGTGAAGCGGACGGCGCGTCCGACGAGGGTGAACCGCACGCCGTCCTCGGAGTCCGCGATGCAGATGTTCCGGTCACTGGCACCGGCCGCGGCGGTCCCAGGTTCCCGAGGTAGACGAGCCGGACTTTGCCATCGGGGAGCAACATGGCGTCCGGGTCAACGACGCCGATCGGCCTCGACGCGCCGTTGATCGAGATCGGGCCGATCGGCGTTGCGCCCTCCGCGTCGAGCGAGGCGACCCACGTCGCGCCTTCCGCTCCGTTCACGTAGTAGATGCGCAGCGAACCATCGGCCAACCGCACACCGTCCGGCACAGAAGCGTGATCGAGCACCTGTCGCGCGCCGGTCAGCGTCACGCCGTCGGCCGTCTCGGCGACAGCGACCTGGTGTCCGTACGGCCCGTTGGGGTCTTCGACGCGTCGCGCCACGCCGGGACGGGCTTCGCAACCCTCCGTTGGCAGGAGCGCCGCTGTCGGAGTGGCCGCAAGTGTGGGAGCGGTGGTCGCGGCCGCGCGCGCCTCGGCCGTCGGGCTTGCGGTCACGGCCACGCCGGGGGTAGCGGCGGACTTGCAGGCGACGAGGGCGAGCGCCGTCAAGGCGGCGGCGGGCCAGCAGAGATGGCGCATCGCAACTCCTCGGTGGCGCGAGTCTACGATGGTGAGGGAGCGAGGCGCCACGCATGACGGATGCACCGCGATACGTGACGCTGGCGGCCGCTCGTGCGCTCGAGTGCAACGGCTGCGGCGATTGCTGCGACTCGCGACGTACAGATGGCTACTGGACCTGGGGCGGCCTGCCGGCGCACCAGTACCGCGCTCTCTTCGGTGGACGCCCGCTAATCATCCCGCTCGCGCGAGTCGACAGCGGGTGGGCGGACCGGCCGCACGTGGCAGCCGACGTCGATGAACTCTCGCGCACGAACTTCCGCTGTGCGGCCTTCGAGCCGCACGAGGACGGGACGGGCGGTTGTGGCATCCACGACCGGGAGGTGCCGGCGAAGTGCCGCGCTTTTCCGGTGGGCGGCGAGGATGTCGAAGCCGATCTGGACGCCTGTGGCGAGCACTGGCTGGCCACCTCGGCGTTCTCTCGCTGCACGTGGTACCGGATGGTGATCGTAAAAGACGGCGACCCGCGAGCCGAACGCGGTTAGCCGGCGGCGATCTGTTCCGCCGGCTCGCGCACCATCGTCGGCATGTCGCCACGCGGGCCGCGCACGACGAAGAACGTCCCGCCGAGCACCATCACCGCGGCGCCGACGAGGAACGAGACCTGGACGCTGGCAAGGTCCACCAGCCGCCCGCCGCCGATCGCTCCGATCAAGAAGCCGAAGGCGAAGGCTGCGGAGCCCAGGCTCGCCACCGTCGCCATGCCGAGGTCGCGCCCCGTGTCGATCTGCGCCGCCTGCGCCGAGACATTCGCGAGCGAGGCCGCGAGGCCCGGCCCCAGCACCATCCCCGCGAGGATCACGGCGAATGAATCGCTCCAGGCGACGGTGGAGAAGCCAGCGGCCATCGTCACGGCGCCGATGAAGACCAGCCAGCGGCGCTGGAAGCGGTCGGCGAGCCGGCCGAGGAGCGGTTGAGACAGCCCCCCGGCCATCTGCTGCGTCGCAAACACCAGCCCGACCATTGTGGCCGTCGCGCCGACGCGCTCCTCGAGATGGACGGCCAGGAACGCCATGCTCACGCCGGTCGCGAGGGCGAAGCAAATCCGGAAGAAGATGAGTGCCTGCATCGTCTGGTGGCGCGCGATCGTGCCCCAGGGCGCCGTCAGCCGGGCCGGGGCCGCGCCGTGGGCGCGCGGCGGACGGCTCGGGAGGACTGTAAGGATCAGGGTGAAGACGACCGCGTACAGCGCCGCCATCGCCAGGAAGACGGTGGAGATGCCGGCGCGGTCACGGATCACGCCCGCGATCAGCGGTCCGAGCCCGAACCCCATGAAGTCCGCGACGCCGAACGCACCCATGTACCGGCCCTCGGACCCGGCGGGCGCGAGGTCGCCGACGTATGCCTGGGCGTTCGAGAAGATGAGGGCGGAGCCGATCCCGGAGAGGCCGCGGAAGAGGATCACGACCGCGAGCGTGTCGGCGGTCCACCAGCCGATCGCGGAGGCGAAGTAGGCGAATGCGCCGAGCAGCAGAAATGGCTTGCGCCCGAACCGGTCCGCGAGTTTCCCGGCAAAAGGGCTGACCACCAGTTGCGGGATAGCGAACGCGGACATCGTCAGCCCGATTGTCGCGCCGCTCGCGCCGAACGACTTCGCATAGACGGGGAGCAGAGGGAGCACCATCCCCAGTCCCATCGTCGCGGTGAAGATCGAGAGGGCGATGATCAGGAATGGGCGGGTGAGCATGCTTCGATGCTAGAGGCTAGACCGCCTAGCTGCGGGCTCGACGGAGAACGAGGAGGCGGGGCCATTCGGCCCCGCCTCCCGCATTGGTCACGACATCCCGAAGGATGACGTCTAGGACAGCCAGAGCGTGTCGAACTTCTTGTCGTTGTAAGGCGACACGTGTGCGACGTAGCCCTGCACCTGCTTGTAGGCCGCCGTCTGGGACATTGACCAGTAGTAGATCGACTTGCCCAGGGCCGGAAGCGAGACCTTCTGCAACTGGTTCACGAGTTCCTTGCGCTTCGCCGGGTCGAGCTCGGTCGACTGCTTCAGGAAGGCGTCCTCGATCTCCGGGGTGGAGAGCTCGGAGTAGTTGCGCGGCGCGCCCTTGATGTAGAACTCCGCCCACAGCGCGTCCGGGTCGTCCAGCGAGACGCCGTGGCCCCAGGGGACCAGGTCGAAGTCGCGCTTGTTGATCCGGTCGTACGCGACGGCCGTCTCCAGGGAGTCCTGCTTGACCTTCCAACCGAAGGCCTTCTGCAGTTGGTCGCCGGTGAAGAGACACAGGTCCTCGTAGAAGGCCTGGCGGACGAGCAGCGTGACGTTCAGGCCTTCCTTCACGCCCGCCGCGTCCATCATCTTCTTCGCCTCGGCTGCGGCGTTCGCGCCCTGCGGCTCGTAGCCGGGCACCTTGCGGATGTCGGCCTCGGGCAGGGCCCAGTCACCGCCCGGCAGCAGGTAGCCGCCGACCACGGCCTCGCCCTTCGTCACGACCTTGATCGCGTCCTCGCGCACGATGGCCAGGTTCACGGCCTTGCGCACCCGCTCATCGTTCCACGGCGCTTTCGAGGTGTTGTAGTTGAGCACCGAGAAGCCGAGCGTGGAGCGGCGGAAGAAGTTGGCCTTCTCGCCGATCGCCTTCTTCAGCGACTCAGCCGAGCCAGCGCCCATCGAGGCCACCTGCAACTGGCCCGCCTGCAGCGCGGAGTCACGCGACGCTTCCTGCGGCATCAGGTAGATGTCCAGGCCGTCGAGGTAGGGGCGCCCCTTGACGTGGTAGTCCTTGTTGCGCTCCATCGTGATCTTGACGCCACGCTCGTACTTCATGTCCCGGAAGGGCCCAGTGCCGTTGGCCTTGTTCTTCCAGTCGAACTTGTCGTTCGCGATGTCCTTCTGGGCGTAGATGGCCATCCAGCCCTGGCCGAGGATCGGCAGCATGGAGAGCGGCGACGAGGGCCGGGACAAGTTCAGCTTCAGGGTGAGGTCGTCCGGCGTCTCCATGCTCTTGATGACCTTGAGCTGGTCCTGCCGCGGCGGGGTCAGACCCTTCGGGGGCGTGATCTGGCGCTGGAGGGATTCCTTCACGTCGCCGGCGACGAACGGTGTGCCGTCGTGGAACTTCACGCCGGCCTTCAGCTTGAAGGTGTAGGTCAGGCCGTCTTTGGCGACCTCCCAGGACTCGGCGAGTTCCGGAATGATGCTCGTCGGCTTCTCGTCGCCATCCTTGTAGTCAAACCCAACCAGCGTGTTGAACATCGGCGTGGACGGCAGGTTCGAGACCGTCGACGACTGGCCGTGCTGGTCGAAGGACGGCGGGTCACTGTTCTGCGCGCGCGCGATGCGCCCGCCCTGCTTCGGCTGCCCCGCCGCCGGCGCCGAGGTCGCGCCAGATCCGGGCGCCGAGGTGCCGCCAGTGTTGCCCGCGGCCGGAGCGGATCCGTCCTTCGAGCCTCCGCAGCCAATCAGGGCCGCCCCGGCGAGGCCAACTCCGGCGAGGGAGGCGCCTCGAAGGGCGGTCCGCCGGGTGATCCGGCGGGTGGTCAGGGATGACCAATAGTTCGTTTCAGACAACACGATTCCCTTCTTCGGCCGCCGGAATCCGGCAGGCCATCGTTCCCCTGTAACACGCAGTGGTGGCTGCGAGCGGTCGCGAACGTGTGGTGGGTGCCCCCCGCTGGTGGGCGTCAGACGTCTACACGCCCTTGAACATCGGGTCGCGGCGCTCGAGGAGGGCGTTGCGCGCCTCCGCGGCGTCCTCGGATTGGTTCAGGATGTAGGCGGCGTTCGAGGTGAGCACCGCGGTCGTCTCGAGGTTGCTGTCCAGGGCGTGGCGCATGTTGCGCTTGTTGATCCATTGCGTGATCGGCGGGCTCTTCAGCATCTGTGCGCAGAGCGCGCGCACCTCGGTCTCAAGGTTCTCCGACGGCACGAGCTTGTTCAGGATGCCCCACTGGTAGGCACGCTCGGCGTCGAGGAAGCCGGTGAAGGCGAACTCGAGCGCGCGGCCGATGCCGGCGAGCTTCGGCAGCCAGTAGGTGCCGCCGTTCTCGATGATCTGGCCCACCTGCTGGTAGGTGATGAAGCGGGTGTTCTCGCAGCCGTAGCGGATGTCGCAGGCGAGGGCCATGTCCA
>SCTU01000215.1 GCA_004297315.1 Dehalococcoidia bacterium
GTGGTGGGCCACACGCTGGGTCTGGCTGGGCGAGGCGATCTGGGTCGTCTACCTCACCCGCGAGCGCGGCCTGACGCTCGGCGAAGTCCTGCTCTTCCAGGCCGTCTACTCGGCCGTCGTGATTGCCGGCGAGGTCCCCACGGGGGTGATGGCGGACCGCTGGGGCCGTCGTCTCAGCGTGATCCTCGGCTCGGCTGTCGCGGTCGGCGCGATGTTGACGTTCGGCCTCGGACACTCGATCGCGGTGCTGCTTGTGTCGTACGCGATGTTCTCAGTTGCCGACGCCTTCTTCTCCGGTGCGGACAGCGCCATCCTCTTCGACAGTCTGAAAGGGCTCGGCCGCGACAGGGAGTTCACGCGCTGGCAGGCACGCGAACTGGTGATTGGCGCGGCGTCGACGGCCTCGTATACGTTGGTGGGCGCTCTGATGGTGCGCTGGGTGCCGCTTGCGGCGCCGTTCGTTGTCTCAGCCGTGCTCTCCGTCACCGGCTTCGTGCTCGCATTCGCCCTCGTCGACCCCCCGCGCGCCGGCGAGCGGCATTCCCTCACGCGCATCGGCCTCGGGGCGGTACGCGCGGTCCTCGGCCGGCGCACGCTGTTCGCGGCGGCGCTGCTGATGGCCCTCACCACCGCGGCGATCCATACGATGGGGATCACCCAGCAACCGGTGGCGCTCTCGTATGGCGTGCCCGTGTGGTCGCTTGGCCTGTTCGTCGGCGCGCAACTCGCATTCTCCGCCTTGAGCGCCGCCGCCGCCGACCGCATCGGCCGCCGCATGGGGCTCGCCACGATCTTCCTCGCGATGCCGCTCGTCAGTGCGCTGGCCCTGTTCGGCGGCATCGGAGATTCGGTATGGCTCTACGTGGTGTTCGTGCTGCCCTCGCTGGGCTGGAATGTGCTCTGGCCGTACGTCTCTGACTACGTCGCCCGGCGCGTCGAGGACCAGGTCCGGGCGACGGCCCTCTCCGTCGCCTCGGTGCTCATGCACCTCACCTCCGTCGCCGTCCTGCCGCTCGTGGGCCTTGCCATCGACCGCCGCGGCCTGGACTCAGGCCTCGGGATCGCCGCGGCCGGGCTCGCGTTCACTTCGCTTGCCGTATTCGCCGTCTGGTGGCGCGCAGACGACCGCACATCGACACCGGCCGAGACGCGCCCGTCCATCTAGCGGGCGCGCCTCGACGCCGTCGCCGGCGCCCGCGTACGCTCGTTCTGATGGTGAACGAAGAAGGCAGCGACGCCGAGGAGACCGACAGGCCAGTCACACCGCGTGAATTGCTGCGCGGTGCGCTCGTGGACGCCTCCGACCCGCGCTTCCCACGCTGGCTCCCGCTCCCCGGGGCGCTCCTCGCCGCCGGATGGGCGGGATATCAGGCGGCGGCCACCGACGCGGGGTTCTTGTCTACGCTGTTCTGGCCCGGCCTGGCGATCTTCCTGCTCGTGACCCTCGCAGCCTGGTTCGGCTGGCAACTGGAGATCGACTAGCGCGCGGCGTCGAGGCGCGCGGGGGAGCATCGAGTGCCGCTGCACATCATCTACGGCCCGGACGAGTTCACCGCCTCGGAGGCGCTCGCCGCGCTGAAGTCGGCACTCGACGCGGATGGCTCCCTCGCCACCAACACGACCGTGCTTGCCGGCCGCGGGCTCACCCCGCAGACGCTGCTCCAACATGCCTCCGCGCTTCCCTTCCTCGCGCCCGCGCGCCTCGTCGTCGTCGAGGGCCTCGTGACCTCGCTCGGCGGACGGCGCGCAACCGGGGACACCTGGCAGCCGCTGCTCGACTTCGTCCCGCAGATGCCGGAGAGCAACCACGTGGTGCTGCTCGAGCCGCCGCCGAAGGAGCAGGGCGACCGCGACGTCGTCGGCGGACATGCGCTCGTCACGGCGCTCAAGCGGATGTCGAACGTTACGGTGACCCAGTGTGCCGCGCTGAAGCCCTGGCGGGGCCGCGATGGCGGCCCGAGCGAAGTCGAGGCGTGGACCGAGCGCCGCGCCCGCGAGCGCGGGATCGCGATCGAGCGGGCGGGCGTCGGGCTGCTCGCCGACCTCGCGGGGACGAACCTGCGCCTGATCGCGACCGAACTCGACAAGCTGGCGGCCTACGCCAACGGCCGCCCGATCACGGCTGCCGACGTCGAGACGATGACCCCGCTCGCGCGCGAAGAGAGCATGTTCGAACTCGTCGATGCGGTGATCGAGGGGCGCGCGGCGCCCGCGCTGGTGATGCTCCGCCGCGTGCTCGAGGAGACCTCCGAGACCCCAATCGCCGTGATGAACCGCGTTGCACGCCAGGTGCGCAACCTCGTCCGCGCCACCGAGTTGATCGAGGCGCGCGCGAGCGAACAGGCGATCGGCGAAGCGACCGGTGCGCGGGGGTTCCCGCTGACGAAGCTGCTGCGCCAGGCCCGTGCGACCTCGCGTCCCGCCGCCGAGGCCGCGCTCCGCGCCGTCGAAGCCGCCGACACCGAGGTGAAGACCGGCAAGCGCGCGGATGTCCTTGCCCTCGAACTTCTGGTCGTGCGTCTGGCGGCGATCGCCGCCCCCGCGCGCGGTCAGCGTCGCTAACGCTCGCGTCGCAGGTCTACTGCCATCGGGTTGAAGCACGCCACACGATGCCCGGGCGCCGCCGGCGTATCGCTTCCCGGAAACGGCGATGCCGGCTCCAGCGACGGCGAGGCTTCCAGGCGGCAGCGCGAAACGGCCTTCGGGCACCGTTCCAAGAAGGCGCACTCGTCGCCGAGCGTGGCGAGGTCCGGCGGGTTTCCGCGCATCGGCGTGAGTCGCCCACCGGACATCACACCGGGGACGCTGTTCAGGAGTCCGTACGTGTAGGGGTGCCGCGGTCGCCGGAAGACCGTGAACACGTCGGCCTCCTCGGCGACGAGTCCGCCGTACATGACGAGCACACGGTCGGCGAGCCGCGCGACGACGCCGAAGTCGTGCGTGATCAGCATGACGGCTGTCCCCTGGTCGCGCAGCCGCTCGAGCCAGTCGAGTGTCTCCAGCCGGACGGCGGGGTCGAGGTTTGCGGTCGGCTCGTCGGCGATCACGATCTTCGGACGCAGCGCGGTCGCCATTGCCACCATCACGCGCTGTGCCATGCCGCCGGAGAGCTGGAAGGGGTAGGCGTCGACGATCCGTTCGGCGTCCGGCAGGAGCGGGCGCAGCGCCTCCACCGCAGCGACGCGCGCCGCCTTGGCGTCCAGCCGCTCGTGCGCGAGGAAGATCTCCGCGATCTGCTCGCCGATGCGCAGTGTGGGTGTCAGTCCCGCCATCGCGTCCTGGAAGATCATCGCGATCTCGCCGCCGCGGACTCGCCGCCGTTCGTCGCCGGTGAGTTCGAGGAGCGAGCGGCCCTCGTAGAGGATTGTTCCGCTGACCTCCGCGGTGGACGGGAGCAGCCCGAGCGTCGCGAGGGCGACGGAAGACTTCCCGGCCGCGGACTCGCCCACGAGCGCGAGGGCCTCACCGGGATAGAGGTCAAGCGAGACCCCGCGGACCGCGGGGATCATGCCCTCCGGCCCGCGGTACGAGGCGCGCAGGTCGCGGACGGAAAGGATCGGCGCCTGGCGGACCTCCGTCGCGGCAGCCTCTCCGGCGTGTGAGTTCGCGTCGGACATTCTCAACCCGCCGTCACGCTGATGGGGAGCACACGTCTGCCCCGACTGCTGAAACACCGTCAGAGACACGGTACTCCAGCGCCTGGAATCTGCGCGCTCGAAAGCGCCTTGAAATCAGCCGCAGGCGGGGGAGGCGAGGTCGGCGGGGACGCGTTGCCGCGTACCGACGCCGACCGTGGGCTCGCTAGAAGGACCGGATCGTAGCGACCAGCCGGCCTTGGACCTGGACGTTCGAGGCGTCCTCCATGATCGGCCCCATCGTCGAGTTCATCGGCTGCAGCCGGACTTTCCGGCCTTCCGGGTAGTACTTCTTCAGCGTGGTCTCGCCACGGTCGACGATCCACGCCGCGACGACTTCGCCGGGGTCGGCGGTCTGGCGTGGCTCGAGGATCACGATGTCGCCGTCATTAATGAGGGCGTCGATCATCGAGGTCCCCTGCACGCGCAGCGCGAAGAGGTTCGCCTTTCCGCGGACCTGCTCTTCTGTGAGTTCGATGATGTCCAGCGGCGCGACGCTGTCCGGATGTGTGGGGATCGGGATGCCCGCGGCGATCGGCCCAAGCAGCGGCACCTGGACGGTGCGGCGGCGGCGTTCGCCCTGGCGGTTGAGCAGTTCGATGGCGCGCGAGACCTCCCGGTCGCGCCGGATCAGGCCCTTTTCCTCGAGACGTTTGAGGTTGTAGTCCACCACGCTGGTCGAGGAGATGCTGCAGCCCTGCTGGATGTCGCGGATGCTCGGCGGGTAGTCATGCTCGGCGATGAATTGCTCGAGAAACCGGAGGATGTCCCGTTGCTTCTCCGACAGGCCGTCTGACATCGCGCGTCCCTTCCGACGGCGCCGCCCGCAGGCCGGCGCCTTACTGCTGCCCCACCGCGCCTCAGCGGGCCGGGCCCGCCTCGTCAGAACGTCCGCTTTGATACGACCGCCGAGGCGGTCAGACAGATGTGCGGCACGGATGTTCTGTTCGGAACGCTAATGCCGTCCCGACACGGCGTCAACCCCGCTGGGACGTCGAGCCACCCCCGTGAATCACGAGTGAGCCGAGGGGGGGCGCCGGTCGTGGACGCCAAGGACGAGCCGTCTGCCCCGCTACGATCGGTGACGCTAGGGAAAGGTTGCCCATGCCGGCTGGACTGGAAGACCTGTTCGGCCGGGAGCGGCCGGGGGAGCCGGACGAGGCGGCGGGCGAGTTCCGGCGCGCGCTCGTCGTCGCCGCGCATCCCGACGACGCCGACTTCGGCGCCGCCGGAACCGCAGCCCTACTCGCGCGGGCCGGCTGGGAGGTCCGCTACCTCGTCGCCACCGACGGCTCGAAGGGCTCCGACGACCCCGCCATCGCCCAGCCGGAGCTCATCGCGATGCGGGCCGAGGAGCAGCGCGCCGCCGCCGTCATCCTCGGCGTGGGCGAAGTCCGTTTTCTCGGCCACACAGACGGCGAACTGGTCTGGTCGCACGCCCTGATTGGCGAGGTCGTCCGCGAGATCCGCGAGTTCCGACCGTACGCCGTCTACACCCATGACCCCGAGGCCGTGATCGTCGGCAATTCCTTCGTCAGCCACTCCGACCACCGCGCGACCGGCCTGGCGACTGTCGACGCCGTCTACCCCGCCGCGCGCGACCGCCTGAACTTCCCCGAGCAGGTCGCCGCCGGCCTCCAGCCCCACAAAGTGCGTGAGCTCTACATCTTCGGCGGCAACGAGTCGAACTTCTCCGTCGACATCACCGAGGTCATCGAGACAAAGATCGCCGCGATGCGCGCGCACACCTCGCAGTTCCCGCCGGAACTCCTCGAGCGGATGCGCGAGTATTGGCGCGACGCGGACGGCCGCTATCACGAGCAGTTCCGCCGCGTCATCATGTTCATCTAGACACGCTCATCCCACGCTGCGGCGCGTCGCGCGCCCCCGAGGTCATCGATGCCGCTGCCGCTCCCCACCCCCGCCCGCTTCTGCCCGCGCTGCGGCGCAGCCTTCCCGGCGCCAGCCACCGGCGCCCGCTGCGCCACCGAGGGCTGCGGCTACGCCTGGTATCCCGACCCGAAGGTCGCGGTCGGCGTCGTCGCCGAGCGAGACGGCCGGATCCTCCTCGTGCGCCGCAACCACGAGCCCGCGCTCGGCCGCTGGGCGTTCCCCTCCGGCTTCGTCGACGCCGGCGAGATGCTCGCGGACGCCGCGCGGCGCGAGACGCGCGAAGAAGCGGGCCTCGAGGTGCAGATCGACCGCCTGCTCGGGGCGTGGAGCGCGCCCGACGACCCGGTCGTGTTCATTGCGTACGCCGGGACGCTCGCCCCGGGTGAACCGGCGCCGGGCGAGGAGGCGATCGAGGTCGCCTTCTTCGACGCTCACGCGCTCCCGCCGCTCGCCTTCGACCATGACGCCGAGGTGATCGCGGCCTGGCGTGCCGCGCGCGGCGAGGCCGAGGCCACGGCGCGCCCGATCTCCTTGCTCCAGCAACGCGGGATCGAGGCGGAGGTCCTCGTCCCGCTCATCCGTCGCCTCGAGGCCGAACTGGGCGTCGAGCGCGCGCATGCCATCGCCCGCGAGACGATCGAGGCGATCGCGCGGCAGCAGGGACGCGACGTCGCGGACGCCCTCGGCCGTGCCGACCTGCCAGGCTTCGTCCATGTGAAGGACTCGTGGGGCGGCGCCGGCGGCGACCTCGTAATCGAGACGCTCCGTCAGGACGCCTCCCACCTCGAGTTCAACGTCGTCGGCTGCCGGTTCGCGGAGATGTACCGCCGGATGGGGGCCGCCGACCTCGGCTTTCTGCTCTCGTGCAGCCGCGACTTCGCGCTCTCCGAGGGCTACTCGGCGGGACTGCACCTGGAGCGCACCCAGACGATCATGCAGGGCTACAACTACTGTGATTTCCGCTATCGACTGGCGCAGACAGCGCCGGTGCGCGAGGATTCGCGCGGCGGGGAAACCGTTCCCCCGACCGACTGACCGGCTCGCGCATGCGGGCCGCCGCCCAGGCCCGGTCCGCGGCAGGCCGGTATCCGAGGAGACCCTTGATGGAAGTCACCATGGTCCTGACCGAACTCGGCAAGAAATACCACGACGACATCCGCAAACTGCTGCGCGAATCGCTGGCCGAGGCAGGCCTTCCCGACCAGGAGGTCAAAGAGAGCATCATCCGTAACGACGAAGAGGCGATCCCCGCCAAGTGCCTCGGGTCCCCGACGATCCGCATCGACGGCTTCGACGTCGAGTACATGGAGCGCGAACCGGACGAGCGCACCGCCGGCGTCCGCTATTTCAACACCATCGCTGGCTGGAAGCCGGTCCCCGAGAAGGGCATGCTCGTCCGCGCCCTCCAGCGCGCCAAGGAGCGTGACGCGGGCCGCTAGCCCTGCACACGAGGCCGCCCCGCGGGGACGAGGCGGCCCCGCCCAGCGCACGGCCCCCGGCCACTCACTGCTCCGCGCGCAGCGCGAACTTCAGCGTGTACGCCACCGGATACAGCGTCGCGAAGATCGGCGCGAACGTCTCCGCACCGGGCGCGAGCGCCAGCCGCTCCATCGCCGGCCTCCCGCCGCCACCGCCTCCACCGGCCATGTTGGCCCTCGCGCACCCGCCGCCGGGAAGGCGGGCCGAATAGTCGAGGTCGCGTCTGTTTATGCTCGGAGGGCGCGGGAGGTCGGAATGCGGATCCCGGTCGTCCTCGAGGTCGCCCCCAGGCGCAGCTTCGCGAGTGCGCTCGAGTGGCCGGGCTGGTCGCGCGGCGGCCGGACGCCCGACGACGCACTGGCTGCGCTCATCGCCTACGCGCCCCGCTACGCATCCGTGGCGAAGCGCGCCGGCCTGCGGTTCGGCGCTCGCCGTTCCATCGACGAGATCGAGGTTGCGGAGCGAGTCACTGGGGGCGGCAGCACCGAGTTCGGCGTGCCGGGCATTGTCGCAACTGCCGAGGACGCTCCCGTCTCCTCGGCCGACCTCAAGCGACTCGTGGCGCTGATCGAGGCTTGCTGGGCCACCTTCGACGAAGCGGCGGGGGCTGCGAAGGGCGTGACACTGACCACCGGGCCGCGTGGCGGCGGGCGCTCGCTCGCGAAGATTCGCGACCACGTCCGCGACGCCGAGGTCGCCTACATCGGCCAACTGGGCGCGCGGACACCGGACGCCGGCCGCACGCGCGAGACCTTCGTCGCTGCGCTTAGCGCTCGTGTCGAGGGCAAGCCATTCGAGCGTCCGCGCAACATACGAACGCCGTGGCCGCCGCGATACGCGGTGCGCCGGGTCGCGTGGCACGTGCTCGACCACGCCTGGGAGATCGAGGACCGCTCCGCGCGGTCCTAGGAGCGTGCGTCCCTTCGGCTCAACCGGACCGGGTGCGCGAGGCGCCGGGCCACAGGCGTCGCCTGCCCGGCGTCGAGGCCGGACGTCTACCGCTGCGCTACGCTTCCGGCGCACCGCGCCATCGACGCGCGTCACAGGGGGCACGCCATGAAGGTCGCCGTCGGACTGCACCGCTACGCCATCGAAGACTGGCCCGAGGTCACCAGCCTCGCGCTGGAGGCGGAGCGGCTCGGTGTCGACTCGCTGTGGAGCGCGGAGGCGTGGGCGCACGATGGCGCAACGCCGCTCGCCTACCTGATCGCGAAGACCACGAAACTCCGGTTCGGCACCGGCATCCTGCAGGTCGGCACCCGTTCCCCTGCGCTCGTCGCCATGACCGCGATGACCCTCGACTCCATGTCCGGCGGGCGTTTCATGCTCGGCCTCGGTACGAGTGGCCCGCAGGTCATCGAAGGTTGGCACGGCGTCGCGTTCCGCAAGCCGGTCCAGCACACGCGGGAGGTGATCGAGATCTGTCGCCGCGTCTTCAACGGCGAGACCGTCGCCTACGACGGCGAGTTCTACCATCTCCCGCTCGACCAGCAGCACGGTGGATCAGGCGAGGGCAAGGCGCTCCGCTCCGGCGCCCCGGCCACACCCGGCCTTCCGATCTATGTCGCATCGCTCGGCCCGAAAAACCTCGAACTCACTGGCGAACTGGCCGACGGCTGGCTCGGTACCTCGTTCCTGCCCGAGCACGCAGAGCAGTTTCTTGGCCCGATCCGCGAGGGCGCGCGCAAGGCCGGACGCGACTTCTCGAAGATCGACATCGCCGTCGGCGGGACCGTCTGGTTCACCGGCGACGTCGAGCAGGCCGCGGAGACCCTGCGGCCCGGCCTCGCCTTCTCGCTCGGCGCCATGGGCTCAAAGCAGCACAACTTCTACAACAATGCCTATTCGCGCCAGGGCTATGCCGACGAGGCGAAAGAGGTCCAGCGCCTCTGGCTCTCCGGCAGACGCGACGAGGCCCGTGCTCGCGTCCCCCTCGACCTGATCATCGGTACAAACCTCATCGGCGACGAAGCGATGGTGAAGCAGCGTCTGCGCGACTACCGCGACGCCGGGGTCACCACGTTTCGCCCCGGACTCCACGGCGACACCTTCGCCGAGCGCATCGAAACGCTCGGCCGCCTCATGGACCTCATCCAGGAGGTGTCAACCGAGCCTGCGAGTGCGAGATAGCCGATCGTCGAGCCGGTCGTGACGGCGCCGCTCCGTCGCGAGTTCGCCGCGATGCGGCCGGGTTGAGGCGCACATCGACGGCCGCCGCCTGGCCTCATGGCGCGCGAGATGCGGGGCTGTAGCGGTGAACGCGCGGCCGACCGCCCGCTAGGCCTTGCTCGTTTCCGCGTTCACCGCCCTGAACAGGTCCACAAAGCGGCCCAAGGTGTCGAGCCGCTCCGCCATCGTCTTGCCGGCGGGCGAGACATGCAGCGAGGTGATACCGCCGTCGCGGTACGCCCTGATCCGCGCCTTCACCATGTCGTCTGTCCCGAGCAGGTTGGACTTGATGACCAGGTCGTCTGGGATGAGCGCGGCTGCCTCGTCGCGGCGACGGTCAAGCCACAGGCGGAGTACCTCCTGGGTCACGTCCCCGTACCCCTGACGGACGTACGCGTCCCGGTAGAAGTTGTGCTCAGGCGAGCCCATCGCTCCCATCTCGAAGGCAAACCCTGGCTTACGCGGTTGGATGAGGGCATCCAGGTCGTCACCAAACTCGACCACTCCGCCGGCCTGGCGCTCGATCTCATCGAACGAGCGACCAGCCGCCTCCGCGCCGGCGCGGATCTCGTCCAGGAACACGGCCGAGTGCTCCGCCATGAACGACGAAGCGATCCATCCGTCCGCGAGTTCACCGGTCATCCGCAGGCTCCGCGGACCGAGGGTGGCGAGGTAGATCGGGACGCGCTGCGGTGGTGCGCTCGTCCGGAGCACGCGACCTTCGCCATCCGGCAGCGGCAGTCGGTAGACCTTGCCCTCATATGCCACGCGCTCGCCGGACATTGCCAGGCGGAGGATTTCCACTGTCTCCCGCAGGCGCGTGTACGCGGGGTTGAACGGCACGCCGTGCCAGCCCTCGATGACCTGCGGCCCGCTGGCGCCGAGTCCAAGTATGAAGCGTCCGTCCGTCATCGAGGCCATCGCAAGGGCCGTCATGGCCAGCAGGGCTGGGGAGCGCGAGCCGACCTGGGCGATAGAGGTCCCGAGCGTGATCCGCTGCGTCCGGCTGGCCAGGTACGCGACCGGCGTAAACGCGTCGAAGCCCCACGTCTCACCGCCCCAGGCACTGTCGACGCCGAGCCGCTCCACCTCCGCGATCCAGGTCTCTGCTGCCTGCCAGTCACCGCCGCCGGTCCCGAGGCCGACCGCTAGCTTCATGACTTCGCAACTTCCGTGTAGCCCGGCGCCGCCTTCACCTTCTGGATCTGGCCCTGATGGTCAAGGTCGTGCGTGCGCTGGAAGAGGCACCAGGCGCGCGCGTGCAGTTCGCCAAACATGGAGTGCCGGGCAGTCGGCGTGAGCGGTGGCGTCGGTGGGAGGGCGAGGATCGCCGCCGACCACTCGATCCCGTCGTCGCGCAACTGCGTCTGCAACTCCTTGATCGGGGTGGCGGTGCTCTCGCGGGGTGGCTCGATGCCGGCGGTATCTCCCGGCTTCCCGGCGGCCAGCGCCTGTACCAGCGCTCTGGTGCTGCGTGAGTTCTTCAGGATGTGGAGGGCAACTTCCTTGATGCTCCACTCCTCGGGCGCTGGTGACCAATCGGCCTCAGCGTCGCTGACACCCTCGAGGGCGTCGAGGAGTTCCAGCCGCGCCTTCATCGCGCGCGGCCACATCTCCTTGAGCGACTGCTTCCCTCCCTGCGTGAGGTAGTAACTGCGCATTCGCTCGTATTCGGCGGCTTGTTGGGGGTTCACCATCGTTCGCTCCGATCGTGCTGATGTCCGCACGCACACGCGGGACGCGGGCAGCGGTCACTCACCCTTGAACATCGGCGGGCGCTTCTCCGCGAACGCCCGGGGGCCTTCCTTCGCGTCCTCGGTCTGCCCGATCGCCCAGCGCATCGTGGCTGCAAGGCGTTCCGCTTCTGGCAGTGGCATGTTGGCCTGGCGGCGCACCAGTTCGTGCATCGCTCGTACGGCGAGTGGCGCGTAGCCGGCGATCTTCTCGGCCATCGCGCGCGCGGTCGCCATCAGTTGGTCGGGTGGTACGACGCGGCTCACGATGCCGTACGAGCGTGCCGTCGTGGCATCGATCCGTTCGCCCGTGAAGAGCATGTCGTTGGCGAGTGCGCGAGGGATCGACCGAGGCAACCTGACCGGCGCCCCAGCCAGCGGAAAGAAGCCGAGCGTGATCTCGGGCAGCCCGAACTGCGCCGCATCACTCGCGATCAAGATGTCGCACGCCAGCGCCATCTCGAAGCCACCGCCGAGGCAGAATCCATTGATCGCCCCGATGATCGGCTTCTTCGGGTCGAACTGTTGAAAGCCGACGGTGTCGTCAGTCGGGAACAGTCCGGCGACGCCGCTCGATGCGCCCGGTCCGCCCGCACGGGCACGTAGGTCGGCTCCCGCGCAGAACGCCCGCCCATTGCCCGTGAGGATCGCGACTCGGATATCGTCGCGCACCCGCACCTCTCGCAGCGCCGCCATCAGTCCCGCACTCAGGTCGGGGGTGATCGTGTTCATCGCCTCGGGACGATTCAGGGTGATGGTGGCTACCCCACCA
>SCTU01000216.1 GCA_004297315.1 Dehalococcoidia bacterium
GCTTCAGCTAAGGGGGCGAATGTCCCGAGCTGTTTTCGGGTCGTGGATTCCAGCTTTCGAGTCTTCTTGGGACCACGTCGAGCGAGTCGAGCGCGTGCGCCCTTACCTTCTCGGCGGGCACGGGATTGCATTCCTTACGTCCGAACCGCAGTCGGACCGTGCGATCTTTTGGTGCACGGGTCGGACATGTCTCCGTGTCCTTGACGCTCTGGCGGCTCTGGGCATCCCGACAGAGGACGGCGGGCGTGCCTGGTAGGTCACATCTTCCCGCTCGATTCGCGTGAGAACTCCGATCCCCATTCGGGCAGGCACACTCACAGCACGGCGGGTATCGTAGCTGCATGACAAACGACGACGCGGTCTACCGCATCATCCTCGAAGAGTCGCCCGAGGCCGTGATCTGGGCCGACCGCCAGGGCGTCATCCGCTTCTGGAACCGCGGCGCTGAGGAACTCTTCGGCCATACCGCGGCCGAGACCGTCGGGCAGCAAATGGACATGATCATCCCGGAGAACCTGCGTGCCCGGCACTGGGAGGGCTACGAGCGGGTCATGGTGCAGGGTGAGCCCTCGCGCTACGGACGGCGCGAGATGCTGAAAGTGCCCGCGCTGCGCAAGGACGGCAGCCGCGTCTCCGTCGAGTTCACGCTACTCACCGTGGAACACCCTGAGTACGGCCCGATCGCCGTCGCGACGATCCGCGACGCCTCGGAGACCTTCGCCGAACTGCGCGACCTCCGAAAGCGCCTCGCGGAAGCCGAGGCACGCGCTGGAGGCGCCGCGGCCGCTAGCTGAGGTAACCGAGCTGCTGCGCCGCCGCCGTCAGTTCCTCGCGGAACTGCGGGTGCGCCAGCGCGATGATCCCCTTCGCCCGCTCGCGCGTGGACTTCCCCTTCAGGCACACCGCGCCATACTCGGACACCAGCCAGTGCACCTCGGTGCGAGGGGTCGTGACCACGGCGCCCGGGCGGAGCGTAGGCACCACGCGTGAGATCGTCCCTCCCTTCGCCGTGGAGTAGAAGGCGATGATCGACTTCCCGCCGCGCGACTCGAATGCGCCGCGTGCGTAGTCGTGCTGGCCGCCGGTGCCGCTGTACTGCGTCGTGCCCATCGACTCCGAACAGCACTGCCCCGTCAGGTCGACCTCGATCGTCGAATTCACGGAGATCAGGTTGTCGTTCCGCGCGATGTTCGTCGGGTGGTTCGTGTAGGAGACCGGGTGCGCCTCGATGTACGGGTTGTCGTCGAGGAACTCGTACATGCGACGCGTGCCCGCGGCGAAGGTGTAGACGGCCTTGCCCGGGTGGAACGTCTTTTTCGAGCCGTTAGCGACGCCTGACTCGACGAGGTCGACCATCGACTCCACGAACATCTCCGTGTGGATGCCGAGGTCGCGGTGGCTCATCAGGTTCTTCGCGACGGTGTTCGGCACGCCGCCAATCCCGAGCTGGATCGTCGCGCCGTCCGGGATCATTTCCGCGATGATGCGAGCCATCTCGCGGTCCTCCGCCCGCTCCGCAGGCACCGGCAGTTCCGCAAGCGGCACGTGGTTCTCGATGACCGCTGAGACCTCCGAGATATGCACCCACGAGTTGCCGTGCACGCGCGGCATGTTGTCGTTCACCTCGGCAAGCACGACCTTCGCGTTCGCGATCGCCGCCTTGTTCGTGTCCACGTTGACGCCGAGGCTCATGTACCCGTGCCGGTCCATCCGCGACACGGTCACCATCGTCACGTCGATGTCGAGGTACTCCTCCATCAGGCGCGGGATCTGGTGGAAGAACGCGGGGACGAGGTGGGCGTGGCCGGCGTCGATGATCCCGCGGTCGACGCCGCTCGCGAAGAGCGACTCCCAGTGGATGCGGCCTCGGAGGTCGGGGTGCAGCGTGCTGCGTCCGCTCGCCGCGAGGGGGAGCAGCGCCGTCATCCGCACGTCGGTGAGGCCGCCGGCGCGGGCGCGGTCGGCGACGGCCTCCAGCAGCGCCGGAGGTTCACCAATCGCACTGCCCTGCACGATGAATGAATGGTCCGGGATCAGCCCGACGGCCTCCGCCGGTGTCTTTCGCTTCTTCTGGTATTCGGCCTGCCAGTCCATTGCCCACCTCCGCGCTCGCCCGCGAGCCGCGCAGTTATACCACCGCCTTCACACCTCCGAGGCCCGACCAACCCAGAAGTGCCGCGTCGGCCTCGGCGTATGATGCGCGCGATTTCGGCTCAGGCAGGCTCCGGCCCGGTTGGAGGATTCCATGACCACGACAGCGAGCGAGGTCGTCACGACGGCCAACGGCAAGGTGCGCGGCGCCACCGAGAAGGGTGTGCAGGTATTCCGCGGCATCCCCTACGGCGCGTCTACCGCGGGTGCCGGCCGCTTCATGCCGCCGAGGCCGCCCGAGCCGTGGACGGGCGTGCGCGACGCGACGTCCTGGGGTCCGCTCTGCCCGCAGGACGGGCCGGTGGCCACGGTCGCGCTCTCCGACGTAAACACGATCGGCGCGTTGCCCTCGCTGCCGCTGAGTGAGGACTGCCTCGTCCTCAACGTGTGGACGCCCGCGGCGGGCGGCGCGAAGCGGCCGGTGATGTTCTGGTTGCACGGCCGCGGCTTCTCCGCCGGCGGCGGTTCCGAGGGCTGGTACAACGGCGCCGACCTCGCCAAGCGCGGCGACGTGGTGGTGATCACGATCAACCACCGCCTGAACGCCTTTGGACATCTGTACCTCGGCGAACTGGGCGGGCCCGAGTTCGCCTCATCCGGCATGGCCGGCATGCTCGACGCCGTCCTCGCCCTCGAATGGGTGCGCGATAACGTCGCGGCGTTTGGCGGCGACCCCGACAATGTGATGATCTTCGGCGAGTCCGGCGGCGGCGCGAAGGTGAGCACGCTGCTCACGCTGCCGCAGGCCGCGGGCCTCTTCCACCGCGCCGCGATCCAGAGCGGCCCCGGCCTTCGAGGCGCCGACCCGAAGGCGGCCACCGAATTCGCCGAGCAACTACTCGCCCACCTCGGCATCCCGCGCACGGAACTGCACCGCCTCCAACAGTTGCCGCACGAACAACTGACGGCGGCGCTGCGGGAAGCCGCCGGCGGCGCGGGCGCCAGCCCGATGACGCTCCGCCCGGTCGTCGACGGCGCCGTGCTCCCGCGCCACCCGTTCGACCCGGACGCGCCGGCGACGGCGCTCAACATCCCGATCATCATCGGCACCAACCGCGACGAGTTCGCGCTGTACGCCGCCATCGACCCACGCCGCCGCCGCCTCGAAGAGCACGAACTCGAGGCGCGGATGCGGCCGGTGCTCAAGGAGAAGTACGATGCGATCGTTGCGCCGTACCGCAAGCGCCCGGACAACACGTCGTGGGACATCTACATCGCGCTCTCGAGCGAGCGGACGCACCGCGCCTCGATCGCGCTGGCCGAGCGGAAGGCGGCGCAGGCCGGGGGCGCACCTGTCTACATGTATCTGTTCTCGTTCCAGAGCAACTTCAAGGGCGGCCTGATGAAGTCGGCCCACTCGATGGAGATCCCGTTCGTCTTCGACCACCCGGATGTCTCGCCGTTCACCGGCGACAGCCCGGATCGAGCGGCCATCGCCACGACGATGAGCCAGGCGTGGCTCGCCTTCGCGCGCACCGGCAACCCGAACTACGAGGGCCTGCCGCACTGGCCGGCCTACGACGCGAAGAAGCGCTCGACGATGGTGTTCGACACGCAGACCGCCGCCGTCGACGACCCGCGCCGCGAGGAACTCGCCAACTGGGCGGGCATTCCGCTCACGTAAGCCGCGGACGGCCGCCAGGGGTCAGGCGCCCGTGACCTCCGCGGGCGTCTGCACGTCTGCCTGGGTGACCTCCGCTTCGGCGAATTGCTCGCGGTAGAGCGAGGCGTACAGGCCGCCGCGCGCGAGCAGCGCCTCGTGGCGCCCGCGCTCCACGATCCGGCCGCGGTCGAAGACGAGAATTTCGTCCGCCGCGACGACCGTCGAAAGCCGGTGCGCGATCACGATCGTCGTGCGCCCGCGCGCGAGCATGGCCGTCGCCTCGCGGATCTCGCGCTCCAGCCGAGAGTCGAGGGACGAGGTCGCCTCGTCGAGGATGAGGATCGGCGGGTCCTTCAAGATCGCGCGTGCGATCGCCACACGCTGCTTCTCGCCGCCGCTCAGCCGGTAGCCGCGCTCGCCGACCTTCGTCTCGAGGCCTTCCGGCAGCCGCGCGATCAGCGAGCCGAGGCCCGCGGCCTCTGCCGCGGCCTGGCACTCCTCGTCCGTCGCGGTCAGCCGCCCGTAGCGGATGTTGTCGAACAGCGACGTGTGGAAGAGGTAGGTGTCCTGCATCACCGTCCCGATCGTGTCGCTGATCGAGTCGAGCGTGAGGTCGCGCAGGTCATGGCCGTCGAGCGTGACCCGGCCGGAGGTCGGGTCGTAGTAGCGCTGGAGGAGGTACGTCACCGTCGTCTTGCCGGCACCGGACGGCCCCACCAGCGCGACCATGCGGCCCGCCGGGATCTCGAACGAGACGCCGTCGAGGGCGGCGGCCGGCTCGCGGTAGGCAAAGCGCACGTCCTCGAACGCGACAGCGCCGCGGGGCTGAGTCAGGCGGACGGCGTCGGGCCGCTCCTCGACCTCCACGGGGAGATCGAGGTACTCGAAGATCCGTTCGACCACCGCGAGCGAGGACAGCAGCGTCGTGTTGAGCCGCGCGATGCCCGCGAACGGCCCGAACACGCGCGTCGCGAGCATCGCGAACGTCACGACCGTGCCGACCGAGAGTTCGCCTCCCACCACGGCACGGCCGCCCCACCAGTAGATCGCGCCGGGGATCAGCGCGCCGAAGAGCGAGGTCCCCATGTTGAACCAGCGCCCTGCCATCAGCCGCCTGATCGAAAGCGACCGCAGCGCGTCGTTCGACTGCTCGAAGCGCGCCGTCTCGTGTGCCTGGCGGCCGAAGGTCTTGGTGAGCATCGCCCCGGAGACGGACAGCGTCTCTTCGAGGTGGCTCGACATCTTCGCCGACTCCTCGTGCCACTCGCGCATCAGCGTGCGCATGTGCGCGCCCACCCGCATCGTCGGGTACACCCAGATCGGCAACACGAGCAGCGTGACAAGCGCAAGCTTCGCGTTGAGCGCAAACATCATCCCGAACGCGATCACGAGCGTGAACAGGTTGCCGAGGAAGTCAGTGAACGTGCCGGTGACCGCCTGCTGCACCGCGTTAACGTCGGTTGAGAGTCGCGAGAGGATCTCGCCGGTCCGCGTTGCGGTGTAGAAGCGGACGGACAGCCTCAGCAGATGGTCGTGCAGCCGCGACCGCAGCCGGTGCATCACCCCCTGCCCGATCGCCTGGTTCACGAAGGACTGCACGACGCCCAGCAGTGAGGAGCCCAGCACCGCCCCAACGTAGAGCAGGAACAGCCGGTCGAGGTTGCCGAGAGTCGCGCCGGCCGCCATCCGGTCGACCATCTGGCCGAGCAGCCGCACGCCGAGCAGGTCGAGTCCGGTCGTGGTCAGCAGGAGGAAGACGAGCGCCGCCAGCGCCCAGACGTAAGGCCGGAACATCCCCGCCGTGCGTCGCAGCAGCGCGGAGCGGTCGCCCTTTGGGCGGGCGGTCGACAGGCGGCCGCCGCCCCCACCCATCATCATCTCGTACCTCGCGATCCCTGAGATCGAGGGTACACGCGATACGGTCGGCCGCGCGGGACCGGCAGCGGGCTCAGCCCGCTCGTACCGCCTTTGCGGCCGCGGCACCCGCGGTGCGCCCGAATACCGCACCCGCCATCAGGCCGGTCCCGCCCGGGTAGTTGTGGTAGAACAGCCCGCCCACCAGTTCACCCGCGGCGTAGAGGCCGGGGATCGGGCGGTCCTCGGTGTCGAGCACTTGCGCGCTCTTCGCCTCGATGCGCAGCCCGCCGAAGGTGAATGTGATGCCGCAGGTGACGGCGAAGCCGACGTACGGCGGATGGTCGAGCGGCAGCGCCCAGTTCGACTTCGGCGGGTCGATGCCGACCGTCCCCACGCCGTCGAGGCGTGACGGGTCGTAAGAGCCCTCGCGGCAGGCGTCGTTGTACGCCTCGATCGTGCGGACGAAGCCGCCGACGTCGACCCCGAGATCCGCGGCGAGCTGGGGAAGCGTCATCGCCTCCGCCTTCGTGACTTCCTTGATGCGGTACTCGTCGCGCAGGCGGGCGACCGTCTGCTGGTCGAAAATCTGGAACGCGACGCTGTGCGGCTGCTTCAGGATCTCCCGGCCGTACTTCGCGTAGGTGTAGTTGCGCAGGTCAGCGCCCTCGTCGACGAAGCGCTCCCCGCGCGCGTTCACGATCACCCCCAGCGGGTACGAGTGCTTCTGGTAGAGGTCGCCGATCCGGCGGTTCCCCGTCGGCGGCGCGTTGAGGTCCCACGCGACGGCGTGCGCCGACGACCAGTGTCCGTAGGACTGCGCGCCGATCTCGAGCGCCGCCTTGATCGCATCGCCAGTGTTGTGGCGCGTCCCGCGCACCTTCGCCATCTCCCAGCCGGCTCCGAGATAGCGCGTGCGCATCTCGACGTTCGCCTCGAAGCCCCCCGCCGCGAGGACGACCGCCCCCGCCTCGATGGTCTCGTGGCCCTCGACGGTCTTGACGCGGACGCCGGTCACATGGCCGCGCTGGTCGGTGAGGAGCCCGTACACCTTCGTGCCGTACCGGAGCGCGACCCCCCGGCGCTCCAATGCCGCGAAATGCGTGTCCGAAAGGCCCGCGCCACCGCCGACCGCCTCGGTGATCATCCCGCCCCAGAACCGCAGCTTGCCCTCGACCTCGTAGGCCTGGCGGCCGTACATCAACACCCAGCGCATCCCGCCGTACTCGCGCATCCACTGCGCGGTCGGGTAGGCGTTCTCGATCAGGTGGTCGACGAGCGTGGGGTCGGCGTGTCCCTCGGTCACGCGGTAGAGGTCCTCGCGCATCGCCGAGGCCGGGTAGGAGCCGACCTCGATGCGGTCGACCTCGGCGTCGCTCAGGTCGGGGATCAGGCCGCGAATCTCGGCGAGTCCGTCGTAGGGGAAACGGAAGCCGCCGCCGGTGAAGAAGGTGTTGCCGCCCCGCTCGCCTTCGTCGGCCTTTTCGAGGACGAGGACGTCAGCGCCCGCTTCGCGCGCGGCGAGTGCCGCACACATCGCCGCGTTCCCGGCGCCCACCACGATCACATCCGGCACGACGGCCTCCCTATCGATCACGACCCCCGCATTGGAGCCTACGAGGCCGCGCGCGGCAAGCCGTGAGCGCCCGAGCGCCTCAGTGGCTCCGAAGCGCGACTGCGATCTCCTTCGCCTCCGCGACGAGGGCGTCGAGCCGGCGCGCGAGCGCTTCGACGTCCGGGCCCTCGGCGGCACAGAAGGCGAACGCGTTGACCGTGGCGTGGCGCGGGAGGTACGAGGGCTGGCCTCCGTCCAGCCTGGGCGCCATACCCCAGTGCAGGTGCGGCCCGGTCGACATGCCCGTGCTCCCCACGACGCCGAGGAGCGTGCCGGCCTCGACTACCTGCCCCTCGTGGACGGACGGCGCGTCTCGCAGGTGGCCGTATAACGTGACGTATCCCGCCTCGGCATGGTCGAGGATGACGGCGTTCCCGAAGATCTCCTTGAAGCTGTCCCAGGGCGTCCCGCGGAGCGCGTCGATGAAGACGTCGCGCACGAAGCCCGCTGCCGGCGCGAGCACCGGCGTGCCGCTGTCCGCTCCAATGTCGACGCCGGTATGCCCCTCCACGTGCGCCGCGATGTCGTGCGCACCAAACTGCGAGGTGACCGGCCCCTCGCACGGCCAGCCTCGCACCACGCCGGCACCGATGCGGGTGTGGGGGAAAAGCGGCACAAGCACACCACACCTCCTCTTCGGAAGCTCTGGTGTACGCGGCCCAGACGTGACTCCACAGCGGGAAGTGGCGCGGCTACGTCCCCGTGTACCGAGGAGCGCGCCGCTCCGCGAGCGCGGCGCGGGCCTCGGCGGCATCGTTGGTCGCTTTGCGACCGTAGCCAAGGTGGACGACCTCGTTGCGGAGGGCGTCCTCCAGTCGCAGTTCCATGTTCTGCTGCGTGACGCGTTTCGCAGCGCGGACGGCGACCGGGGGCCAGCGCATGATCTGGTTCGCCACGGCGAACGCCTCCTCCAGGAGCCGTGCGTGCGGCACGAGGCGGTCCAGGAGGCCGAGGCGGTACGCCTCGTCCGCGTCCACCTCGCGGCTGGTGAGGATCAGGTCCATCGCACGGCTGTGGCCGACGATGCGCGGCAGGAACCAGGACATGCCGGAGTCCGGTGAGAGGTTCCGCTCCAGGAAGACAGTCTTGAACCTCGCATGCTCGGAGCCGACGCGCATGTCGCAGGCAAGCGCGAGGCTCATCCCGGCGCCCGCACACACGCCGTTCATCGCGGCGATGACAGGCTTGTCCAGACCGTGGAACGCCAGGGCCTGGTCCCCAACCCAGTGAAACTCGTCCAGCAATTCGCCCTGTGTCGGCGTCGCAGGCGCGGGGCGCGGCAGAGGCGTGCCATCCGGGCCACGCGGCGTAGCCTGGATGTCGGCCCCCGAGCAAAAGCCTCGGCCCGCCCCGGTGACGACGACGGTCCACACGCTGTCGTCGCGTCTGATTTCGTCGATGACGGCCAGCGTGTCCTTATGCAGACCCCGGCTCAAGGCGTTCAACCGCTCCGGCCGGTTGAGCGTGATCAGTCCAATATGGTCCTGCCGGTCGAAGAGCAAGTTCTCGTAGTCCACGAGCCCCTCCGGTTGCCATCTCACCCACGGTGTGCTCGGGAGCGTACAACCGAGGACAAGGGAGTCCGGGACCGAGCGCGGTCAGAGCGACGCGAGCCAGCGGTTGACATGGCGGCGGCTGGTCAGGCGGATGTGCGCGCGGCCGTCGTCCTCGATGGCGAAGAGCGCGCCGTACTCACGCTTGCGTCGAGGGTAGGTGCGCCACGCCCACACGATCATGGAGTCCCGCGATAAGACGGTGCCCCAACGCTCGACGTTGCCGTGCCAGAGCCGCTCGCGCGTGATCGCGCGCCAGAGCGTGCGGCGGACGATCGAGGCCATGACCTGCCAGCGCGGGAGGTCGAGCCAGACGAGGGTGTCGCACCTCGACAGGACCAGCCGGTCCTCCGCCGACGGGCCGAGGTTCCCGTCGAACGTCCAGCCACCGTCACGCGTCGCCGCCTCGAACGCGATGTACTGTTCATCGCGCGGGACCACCTCCCAGTTGGCGCGCCAGATCAGCGCATCGCAACTTATGTAGCGGAGGCCGAGGCGTCCCGCCAGGGCCCGCGCCACATACGTCTTGCCGGAGCCGCTGGTCCCCACGACGCAGATGCGGCCGCCGGGCGCCGGGCCTCGCATCGCCGTCACGCCGCGTGCGGGCGCGGGCGGAGGACCACCACCGCGAGAAACGCCGCGACGACGCTGCACGCCACGCCTGCCGCGAGGGCGCCCGCGCCCACCGGCACGAGCGCGCTGTAGATGATGTTGTACGTGGAGGCGATCAGCATTTGCGAGAAGCCGAGCAGCGCGGAGGCCAGCCCGGCGATCTGCGGGAATGGCACCAGCGCCCCCGCCACCGCCGCCGGGCGGGTCAGGCCGAGGCCGACCGCCGTCACGAACATCGGGCCCAGGACCGACCAGACGCCCCCGGCCTCGGACGTGGCGACCCAGGCCAGCATCAGCGCGCTCGCCGTCGCGGAGATCACGGTGCCCAGCAGCACGATCCGGTGCGACGGCAGCCTGACGACGAGACGGCTCGAGAGCGTGGCGCCGGCCATGATCCCGAGCGCGACGAGGCCGAAAGAGAGGCCGAACCACTGCGCGCTCAGCCCGAACTCCTCCTGCAACACGAACGACGATGACGAGATGAATACCAGTTGCCCCCCGAACATCAAGCCCATGACGGCGGCGTAGGCGAGGTACGTCCGGCTGGAGAAGATCAGGCGGTAGTCTCGCATGAGGCCCCCGAGGCCACCGCTGCCCGGCGCCCGCGGCGGCCTCGTCTCCGGGATGCTGGCGCCGTAGGCGAGGGCGAGCAGGAGCCCGATCGCCGTGAGCGTGACGAACACCGAATGCCAGCCAAAGGCGTCATGTAGGAACCCCCCGAAGATCGGGGCGACCGCCGGGGCGAGCGGAAGCGCGATAGCCATGTAGGACAGCACGCGCGCCGCCCGCTGCCGCCCGTAAACGTCGAGCACGATCGCCTGCGCGACCGCGGGGCCTGCGCCGCCTCCCAGCCCCTGCACCACGCGCCCGGCGATCAGCACCTCGACCGTCCGAGCGGAGAGTGCCAGGAGCGAACCCGCGACGAACAGGACGAGGCCAGCCAGCAGCGCCGGACGGCGCCCGATACGGTCCGACGCGGGCCCGTAGACCAGTTGCGACCCCGCGAACGCGATGATGAACAGCGTCACGGCGAGTTGGAGGGTGGACTCGCCCGCGCCGAACTCCTCGGCCATCGTGGGGAGCGAGGGCAGGAACATGTCGACGGTCAACGGTGCGATGGCGCTCAGGGCGACGAGCAGCGCGGCTGCGGGGAGCGTCTCGGCGCGGCGGCGGTCACGCGGCGAGAGGACGTCCGGGGACTGCATTTACATATGGTAAGACGGCGGCCTCCTGGAATCGGGCAACCGATTTCGCAATCCGCTCGAATCGAAGCGAGAATCAGGGAGACGGGGTAGGCATGTTGCAGCAAGAGGGGATATCTTAGTTACGTTCCGTGAGGACGAAGCGGCGACGAACGCTTGCGACTTTCCAGCGTTAGAGAAAATGCGAGGCGACACTCTATGCCAGACAGCATCCGTACCGCCCGTTCGGCCCTCACCTCCGAACGCGCCGCCATCGAGCGGCGTATTACCGACCTCCGCGCCCGCGTCGGGGAGATCGATGAGGTGCTGCAGTCCCTGACGCACCTCGAGACCCGCCTGCCCACGGGGCCGGAGCCTGCGCTGAAGAACGCGCGCGCTCAGGCCGACGGCGGCGAGGGCCGCCTGCCGCGGGGCGCCCTCCGCACCGCCATCATCGAGACCCTGCGCTCGCACGCCGGTGGGCTACACATCAGCCGCATCCTGGAGGTGCTGGCACGCTCCGGCCGCGCCCCGCGCTCGACGAATCCGCGCGGCAGCGTACAGACCACCTTGTACGCCATGCGCCGCGAGGGGCTGGTCGAGAACAAGGGGAAGAACTCATGGGTCTTGCTGCAGCGGACCCGGGCCTCGCGTAAGAGGAAGTAACAATTTCGTTGCACCGGTAACGATGGGGCCGCCTTTCAGGCGGCCCTTTCACTTGCACCCTCGCTTCCGGCGCTGCGGCCGGACCCCGCTCGTGAGGCGCCGCACATGCCGGCGAGGCCCAGCGTGTAGGCTCGGCCGCCCACGCGCTGCGGCGCGAGGAAGGTGCCGGCTATGGCGGACGGGGCGCTGTCCGGGGTGCGGGTGCTGGAGTTCTCGCAGATCGTCGCCGCCCCGGTGTGCGGCGTGAATCTCTCTGATTTCGGCGCAGATGTCGTGAAGGTGGAGCCGCTCGGCGGCGAGCAGACACGGCGCACAGCGGCCGTGGTGCCAAACGAGGGCAAGGGGTTCCAGGCGCTCAACCGAGGCAAGCGCTCGCTCGTGGTCGACCTCCATGACCCGCGCGGGCAGGCCCTGATCCAGCGCCTCATCCCGCAGACCGATGTCATCCTCATCAACTACCGCTTCGGCGTCGCAGAGCGGCTCGGGCTGGGTTATGAGGCCTTGCGTGCGGTCCGGCCCGACCTGATCTACTGGCAGAACACGGGGTTCGGCGAGCAGGGGGTCGAGGCGCGCCGCGCTGGCTCGGATATCGTGGCGCAGGCGTATTCCGGGCTGATGGTGACGGACGCGAAAGTCGACGAGGACGGCGCACCCGACCTGATTTCGATCCCGATCGCGGACATCGTCTCCGGGTTCGCCGCGGCGATGGGCGTCGGGATGGCCCTGTACCACCGCGAGCGGACGGGCGAGGGCCAGTACCTGAGCACCTCCCTCCTGCGCTCGGCGCTCTTCATCCAGGCGGGCGCCGTCATGCGCGAACCTGTGAGCGACTCGGTCCTCCGCGACCCGCTGCTGGAGGCGGCGGAGGCCGCCCTCGCCTGCGGCCAGCCCTACGACGAGATGCTGGAGGCACGCAAGAGCCGGCAGACGGCTCGCGCTGCCTTCCGGCTCTACTACGGCGGCTACCGCGCGCGCGACGGCGCCGTCGTCCTCGGAGCGCTCACGAAGGCGAACCGGGACGGCATGCGGCAGGTCCTCGGCTTCCCCGAAGAGGACAGCGACAACCCCGCTTACGACACGATGGCGCCTGAGAATGTCGCGCGCGCCATCGAATGGAAGCGCCGGTTCCGCGTCCGGTTCCTCGAACGCTCGGTTGACGAGTGGGTGCGCGACTTTGACGCGGCCGGCGTGCCGGTCTCGCCCGTGCGGATGCCCGAAGTGATGGCCGACGACGCTCAGGTGGCAGCGGAGCGGATCATGTGGGACATGGAGCACGCCGCCACCGGCCCGCAGCGCGTCGTGGGCCCCGCGGTACTGATGTCGAAGACGCCGACCGCCGTGCAGCGCGCCGCCCCCGCCCTCGGCGAGCACTCGGCCGAGATTCTCGTGGAGGCGGGGTTCGCCGCCGCTGAGGTGGCCGCGCTCTGCGAGGCCGGTGTCATCCTCCAGCGGTAGGCCTGAAGCGGAGCCTGCGGCAGTCCCGTCACGAGGACGGCCGCCCTTTCGGGCGGCCGTCTCGCTGCATCGCTCAGAGGCAACGCGCGGAGGGCTAGGCGCCTTCCTTCGGCTGCATCTTGGGCGCCACGTTCGGGATGCCCGCCAGCAACTGCTCCGGGACCGCCTTCGCGAGCTCGGCCACCGTCCAGTAGCGCGGCTGGTGGATGCTGCGGACCACGTGCCGCTGGCTGTAGCGCGAAGCCTGCCAGCCGGAGGTGCCGATGACCTGGCCGTTCACCACGCCGCCGGCCTCGGTGCAGAGCCACGTGACCGTCGGGGCGTTGTTCTCCGGGTCGCGGGGCGTCGGGCCTTCCGCCGGCGGTGGCGGCGTGTTCGCCGCCACTGCCCCACCGGCGCGGAGGATGCCCGCCGCCGCACGGATCTGGTTCGCCGCGGCCGGGATCGACTGCGTCATGCGTGTGTTGCCACCCGGGTAGATCGCGTTCACCGTGATCCCGAAGGGCCCCAGTTCGCGCGAGAGCGCCCGCGCGAAGCCGACGTCGCCTTCCTTCGCCGCGGAGTAGTTCGACTGGCCCGTGGAGCCGAGGCCGGACCCCGAGGAGAAGATCAGGATGCGCCCGTAGCGCTGCTTGATCATCGGCTCCACGGCGTTGCGCACGCAGTTGTACGCGCCGCGGAGGTGGACCGCCAGGACGGCGTCCCACTCCTCCTCCGCCATGTTGAAGATCATGCGGTCACGCAGGATGCCGGCCACGTGGCACATGATGTCCAGCCGGCCGAATTCCTTCAGCGTGGTCTTCACCAGGTCCTGCACGTCGGCGAACTTCGAGACGTCGCCGTAGTGCGCGATGGCGGTGCCGCCCATCGCGCGGATCTCCTTGACCACGCTGTCCGCGGGGCCGGCGTCGTTGCCGGAACCGTCGAGGTTGCCGCCGAAGTCAGCGACGACGACCTTCGCGCCTTCCTCGGCCATCTGCAGCGCCACGCCGCGGCCGATGCCGCGCCCGGAGCCGGTGAGGACTGCCACGCGGCCTTCAAGTCGGTTACCCATTTAAGTGCTCCTCGTCTCGCGCTATCGCAGCGGGCTGTTGGCGCCGTTGGCGACCGTGCGTGGCATCTGCTCGTCCATCTCGTCCATCGTGAAACGACGGTTGTACGAGAGGATCTGTCGCTCGATCTGCGGGTAGGAGTAGAGGTAGACCTCGCCTCCGCGGACGCCGAACAGGTTGCCGTTCACGTCCCCCGACTGCTCGGAAAGCAGATAGCACGCCAGCGGGGCCACGCTTTCCGGGTCGTCCGGGTGGCCGTCACCCTCCCACTTCTGCAGCGGCATCGGCGGTGCCAGGCCGGCCATTTCCTCCGCCGAGACGACGCCTGCCGGGGGACGCAACTCCTCCGACGCACCGCCGAACATGCGCGTCCGCGCCAGCGGCGAGATCGCGTTGCAGGTGACGCCGTAGCGGCCGACGTCGCGTGCGACGGTGCGGGAGAGCCCGATCTGGCCCTCGCTCGCCGCGGCGTAGTTGGACGCGCCCACCGAACCGAGGCCGGCGTCCGAGGCGAACATCACGATCCGGCCGTAGCGGTTCTGGCGCATCGCGATCGAAGCCAGCTTGATCACGTTGAACGCTGCCTTGGCGTTGCCGGTGACGACGGACTCGAAGTCCTCCTCCGTCATGCGCCAGATCGGCGTGTCGCGCCGGATGCCCGCGGCACAGACCAGGCCGTCGATCTTGCCAAAGCCGTCGAGCGCCGCGCGGATCGCGGCCTCTGCCCCGGTCATGGTGGCGACGTCTGCCGCGACGGCAACCGCTTTCCCACCACGAGCCTTGATTTCATTCGCGACGGCCTCAGCGACGCCGGGGTTGCCCCCGCTGCCGTCGAGTTCGACGCCGTTGTCCGCGGCGATGACCGTCGCGCCCTCTGCCGCCGCGGCCAGCGCCGTCGCGCGGCCAATGCCACGCCCGGCCCCGGTGATGACGACGACGGCTCCATCGAGAGCGCCCATCCGCATACCCCCTTCACGTGATTCGGGATTCCAACGCGGGATGCTACACCCAGCGTTCAAGCCACCCGGAGTCCCGGCCAGGCGGCCCGGCCGAGGCGTTCCGAACAGCGAGCGGCATCGGGTCGCCGTGGGGCGACCGGCCGCCCGTCGTCGCGTCCGGCATCCGGCGCGGTATCGTCGACCCGCCGGGGAGGCCTTATGCCGGAGTACCGCTTCGTCACGGAATGGGATCTCCCAGCGCCGCCCGAGGCCGTCTTCAACCTGATCAGCGACTCGTTGCGCTGGCCGGAGTGGTGGCGCGGCGTCCGCGCCGTGACCGAACTCTCCGACCACGAGCCGGAGGGCGTGGGGAACAGGCGCCGTTACGTCTTCCGCTCCTTCCTCCCCTATGACCTCATCTTCGATATGCGCGTGACGAGGTTCGAGCCGCCCCTCGCCCTGTCCGGGCGCGCCACCGGCGAACTCGAGGGCGAAGGACGCTGGACGTTCGCCCCCACGGCCGGCGGCACGCACGTCCGCTACGAGTGGGACGTGCGCACAACGCGCTGGTGGATGAACCTGCTGGCACCAATCGCGCGCCCGGCGTTCACCTGGAACCATGGCGTCGTCATGCGTTGGGGCGAAGCGGGCCTGCGCCGGCGCCTCGGCGCCCGCTAGAGATCGAGGACTGTGATGAGTGTGCTGTTCACGCCCGTGCGACTGCGCGACCTGGAGATGCGGAACCGCATCTGGGTGTCCCCTATGTGTGAGTACTCCTGCGAACAACAGGACGGCCTCGCCAACGAATGGCACCTCGTCCACCTCGGCTCGCGCGCCGTCGGCGGCGCCGGCCTCGTCATGACCGAGGCGACCGCCGTCACGCCCGAGGGCCGGATCAGCCCCCACGACCTCGGCATCTGGTCGGACGCGCACGCGGACGCCCTGTGCCCGTCCGCTCGGTTCATTGAGGCGCATGGCGCCGCGCCCGCGATCCAGCTCGCGCACGCCGGCCGCAAGGCCTCGACGCCCCGCCCGTGGGAGGGCGGAGGGAAGGCCGTCGATCCCTCAGAGGGCGGCTGGACGCCGGGCGCGCCGAGCGCGCTCCCCTACGCCCCCGGCTACGCAGAGCCGCATGCCTACACCACCGCCGAGGTGCGCGCGGTCGTCGACGCGTTCGCGGCGGCGGCAGCCCGGTCTGCGCGGGCCGGCTTCCGCGCCGTCGAGGTCCACGCGGCGCACGGCTATCTGCTGCACGAGTTCCTCTCGCCACTCACGAACCAGCGGACCGACGAATACGGCGGCGACTTCGACGGCCGCACTCGCCTCGTGGTCGAGGTCGTGCGCGCCGTGCGCGACTCGTTCCCGCGCGAGCTGCCCGTCCTCGTGCGCCTCTCCGTCAGCGAGTATGTCGAAGGCGGTTGGGGCGTCGACGACTCGGTGGAACTCGCGTGCCGGCTCAAGGCGGCCGGCGTCGACCTCGTCGACTGCTCCTCGGGCGGCAACCTGCCGCAGCAGAGGTTGCAGGCCTATCCCGGTTACCAGGTCCCGTTCGCGCGCGCAGTCCGCGAACGGGCGGGCATCGCGACCGGCGCCGTCGGCCTGATCACCGCGCCCGAGCAGGCCGAGGCGATCGTCGCGAGCGGCGAGGCGGACGTCGTGCTGATGGGCCGCGAACTGCTGCGTAACCCCTACTGGCCGCTGCACGCCGCCCGCGTCCTCCGCGCCGAGGTCGAGTGGCCGAAGCAGTACCTCCGCGCGAAGTTGTAGCCGGACCGTCAACCGCAGAGCCCGCCGTGCCCGCCCGAGAATCCTCGGGCGGCGTAGCGATAGTCCGATGACCACGTCACGTCGCTGCCACCCGGACTGTCCGCGGCCTTCCCAGGCATGACGAACGTGTACTGCTCTGTCTCGATGTCCAGGAGCGAGCGCGCACCGAACTGGCCCAGTGCCAGTTCGCCGCGTGGCGTGATGCCGGCGATCCAATCCGCGCCCTCGAACGCCGTCAACTTCCCCGAGCGCCGGTCGAAGACGTTCAGGCGGTCATCACTGGCGTCGGACAGGTCGCAGAAGCGGTCCGTCCACGCGATGTAGCGCGAAGACGCGCGGAGTGGCCAGTTCGGCGCCGAGGCCTCGGCCGTCGCCACGAAGGTCGCCACGCCCGTCTCGATATCGACCGAGAAGATGTTCGATGCCCCCGACTCGAGATGCGGCCCCTGTCCGGCGGGCGGTGGCGTGATGGTCGCAGGCGAGGTCGCCAGGAAGAGCACGCCGTCGTCCGCGAGGACGGCAGAGTGCGCCTCGAACTCCATTGGGGCAAGGCGGCCCGCCCGATCCGTCACGCGGAAGAGTGACCGCCAGAACGGGTACTCCGAGGTCCATCCCAGAGACTCCAGGCGGTAGCCGGCAGCCACGGCCGGCAACGGTGCGTCACCCGGTCGGTTGTTCGGATCGACCGGCGCGCGCTGGCCGGTCTCGACATCGACGGTCTCCATGTCATTCGAGAGGTCCGGCAAATGCACCAGCAGCGTGCGCGAGTCGAGCCAGCGCGTGGTCCGCGCGGGCCCGAGCGTGCGCGTCTGCCTCGTCGCGAGGTCGAGCACTGTGAGTTCGCGCATGCGCTCACGCTCGGTTGCGTCGCCGGCCGTCCACGCGAGGTACTTCCCGTCCGGGCTGAACGAGACGGCGCCACCCTTCCCGTAGGAGGTCTCGCGCTGCGCCGCCACGTCGTAAAGCGTCACCGTTAGCCCATCATGCGGTTGGAACGGCGAGGCTGGCACCGTCGGAAGCGGGCGCGTCGGCGTCGAGACGGCGGGCCTCGGGTCGGTGAACACGCCAGAGACGGAGCGTGAGCCCGGCGACCGCGTTGGAGTCGGGGACGGCGTGCGCGCCGGCGGGGGCGGGCGCGTGCCGTCGGATGTCGGCGTCGCGCTTCCAGGCGTCTCAGCCGGCGTCGGCGCGCCGCTCGTCGCGGTCGCGGGCGTGGGAGCAGTCGGGCTCGCCGTCTGACGTGCGTCAGAATCCTCGCCGCGGTCGCAGGCCCCGAGGAGCGCGAGGCAGACGACGACGAGGACGGCGGTGCGGGGCATGGACGGACTGTATCAGCGGCCTGGGAGGCGCAGGCACGAAGAAGCCCCGCGATGGCGGGGCTTCTCTCGCATCGTCAGACCGCGGTCGGTGCCCTAGGCGAGCAGCGGAGCCGCCGCCAGGCTGTTCTCGCGCAACACGTCGGCGGCGTACGTGATCTTGCCTGTGTTCTTCGAGGGGTCGCCGTGCACGAGGAAGAGGCAGGCCTCCGCCATGTGCTCGATCGGCGTCTCGCGGTCTTTGGTCGCCTCGGACACCAGCTTGTGGAACACGGTGCCCGGGGTGGCGACGAGGCCAGGCGAGATCACGTTCACCGCTACGCCATCGCGATAGACCTCGGATGCGAGGCCGGTCGTGAAGCGCTCCAGCGCAGCCTTGCACATGCCGTAGACCGTGCCGCCCGCGCCTTCGCGGCCCTCGCTGGACTTCGGGTGAAGCGCGGCGTGCGAGGAGATGTTGAGGATCCAGCCTGAGCGCCGCTCCCTCATGCTCGGCAGCACCAGCTGTGAGAGGTGCAACGGCGCGTAGACCTGCACCTCTTGCATCAGCTTGAAGCGACGCTCCGGAAAGTCGACGATCGGGATGAAGAACGTGACCGCCGCATTGTTCACCAGGATATCGACGGGGCCGAACGCTTTCGTCGCCTCGTCGATCAGGTGCACGCGGTCGGCCTGCACGGCGAGGTCGGAGCGCACGGCGAGCGCCTCGCCCCCGGCCGCCTTGATGCGCTGGACGACGCCATTGATGCTGCCCTCCAGCATGTGGTCGCCCTCGTTCTCCGTGCGCGCGGAGACGACGACCTTCGCGCCCTCCTGGGCAAAGCGGTACGCGATCGCCGCGCCGATGCCGCGCGAGGCGCCCGTAATGACGGCGACCTTGCCCGCGAGTACGCCGTTCTTGTTCACCGTTGCCGCCATCTCTGAATCTCCCTCGCTACGACCGGCCTCCCGGCCCCGCGAGGGTAGCCATCTCGGACGGCGGTGTGGGGACTTCTACGGACGTTATTGGATGCGCAACAGCGAGAAGAGGTTGTTGCTGTCGTCCGTCCACAGGATCGACCGCCGGCCCTCCCACTGGCCGGTCGCCGCCACCACCCGCGGCCGCTCGATGAAGGCGCGCGGGCCGAGGACGGTCCAGTCGCTCTGGAGGTAACCGTGGAACGTGTCCGGGAATCCCTGCACCCACGCGAACTCCAGCCCCTGCGACTCGCCCGCCCCCAGCAGGACGGGCCGCAGGTCGACGTGGCGGTTCGAGATGTTGGTCGCGATGACGCCTTCGGGAGCGAGGTGGCCGTGGTAGATCGCGAACGCCTGCTCCGTCAGCAGGTGGACGGGGATCGAGTCGCTCGAAAAAGCGTCCAGCAGCAGGACGTCGAATTGCTTCGGCCCCGCCTCGAGTTGCCGTTCGAGTACGAGCCGCGCGTCGCCGAGGTGCACCTCGACGGTCGCGCCGCGCGTACGTGCATCCGCGAGGAAGGTGAACCGTGATTCGGCGAGGTCGAGCACCATCGGGTTGATCTCGTAAATGTCGACCGTGTCGCCCGCCTGGGCGTACGCCGCGAGCATCCCCGCGCCCAGCCCGACCACGCCGATGCGCATCGGCCGGTCGAGGGTCGCACGACGCTCGGTGAGCGAGATGCCGGCGCCACTGAACGGGCCGTAGTAGCCGGTCTTGTCCGCGCGCCGCTCCGGCGCCGTGTACTGGTAGCCGTGCAGCGTGCGGCCGTGCTCCATCACGAGCAGTTCCTGCGCGTCGCCGGGATTCGACTTGTATATCCGCACCGACCCGTAGAAGTTGCGCCCCATGAACTCGATCGCCCGGTAACGCACCTCGACCTGCCGCCAGAGCGTGACCGACAGCACGAGCACCCCCGCGATCGCCGCGACGCCCACGGCAGCCCGCAACCCCGGTACCGGAGGCACGATGGTGAGCGAGGAGCGACGTCCGGCGCGGCGCCGGCGCCACTCGTCGAGCAGGCGCGCGACGACCACGAGCGCGGCCGTCGCCGCCAGCGCCAGGTGGTACTCCCAGTAGCCGTCGAATACGCGCGGCGCGACGAGCGCGACGAAGACGCCGCCGAGCGCGCCCCCGGCGGAGATCAGGAGGTAGTACGCGGTGAGGTGTCGCGCCGGCGGGCGCACTCGCGTCAGTTCGCCGTGCAACGCCATGCAGCCGAAGAACAGCAGGAAGCAGTAGATCGCGATCTGCACCATGATCTCGATCACCACGTGGTTCAGCACCCACCAGCCCGTGGCGAGCGCCACGATCAGGCCGACGCCGTAGAGTTGTGGCTCGTACCAGCGGTCGCCGCTGAAGCAGAGGATGAACGTCACGAGGTAGATCGAGAGCGGCAGCACCCAGAGCAGCGGGATTGCGGCCACGTCCTGCGTGATCTGCGTCGTCACCGCGAGAAGCAGGACGACCGCGCATGCCGGCAGCGTCGCCCACAGTACGACGTTCGCGACGCCGACCGGCTGCGCCTCGTCGTCGGCCAGGCTGGCGTCTTCGACATGCGCGGCCGGCCGCGTATCCCGCGAGCGCCAGGCGAGGTAGCCGCACAGGGCCGCAAACGCGGCGTAGCCGGCAGACCAGACCCACGCCTGCCCGCGCAGCCCGAGCACGCGCTCCACGAGCACGGGGTACGCGAGCAACCCGAGCAGCGAGCCTGCGTTCGAGAGCGCATAAAGCACATACGGGTTCCGGCCGGGATGAGCGCGCGCGAACCACTGCTGCACCAGCGGCCCCGTCGTCGAAAGCAGCACGTACGGCGCGCCTACGGTCGCGGCGAGCAGGGCGACGATCCGAAGCGTCGGGTCGGCACCCGCCTCCGGCTGCCACGTCCGGTTGGGGATGATCGGCAGCACGACAAGCGCGGCCATCAGCAGGACGAGGTGGACCGCGCCCTGGCGCCTCGGCCCGAGCCGCGAGGCGAGGAGGTGCGCGTAGGCATAGCCGCCGAGCAAGCCCACCTGAAAGAAGAGCTGCGTGGCCGTCCAGACGGCGGAGCCGCCGCCGAACCAGGGCAGGATGAACTTCGCGATGATCGGCTGGACCTGGAAGACGAGGAAGGCGCTGAGGAAGATCGTCGCCGCGTACGGCGCGGCCACGCGGCCGCCGCTGAACCTCGAGACCGCCATGGACAACCTCGCTCCGTGCCCCCGCCGCAGACTAGCAGGGACGTGGGCGAGGCGGGCGGGGGACGTTAGTGCTTCGAGCGCGCGTTCTGGCTGAGGACGACCTTGCGGAGGCGCACGCCCTTCGGGGTGACCTCGAGGCATTCGTCGTCGCGGATGAACTCCAGCGACTGCTCCAGCGACAGCTGCGTGTACGGGATCAACTTCTCCGTGAAGTCGGAGTTCGACGAGCGCATGTTCGTCAGCTTCTTCTCGCGCGTGACGTTCACGTCCATGTCGTCCGAGCGCGAGTTCTCCCCCACAATCATGCCCTCGTAGACGTCCGTCCCCGGCGGCACGAACATCGCGCCGCGCTCCTGCAGCGAGAGCAATGCGTACGCCGTCGTCGGACCGGAGCGGTCGGAGACCATGCTCCCGGACGGACGCGTGCGCACCTCGCCGTGCCACGGCTCGTACCCGGCGAAGAGGTGGTTGAGCAGGCCCGAGCCGCGCGTCTCGGTCAGGAACTCCGTGTGGAAGCCGATGAGGCCGCGCGCCGGCACGATCGCGATCACGCGCACGCGGCCCGACCCGTGGTTCACCAGTTGCTCGATGCGGCCCTTGCGGAGCGCGATCAACTGCGTGACTA
>SCTU01000217.1 GCA_004297315.1 Dehalococcoidia bacterium
AGCTGAGTCCATGCCGGCCAGAAAAGCGTCGTCGTCGAGCCGTTGGAGTGCCCGTACCGCAAACCGACACCGGTGGGCGACGGTAAGAACCGTAAGGCGTTCGAGAGAACCTTCGTTAAGGAACTCTGCAATTTGGCTCCGTAACTTCGGGAGAAGGAGCGCCCCTGGAGGTGAAGGACTTCGCGTCCTGAGCGCCCGGGGGCCGCAGCGAGCCGGTCCAGGCGACTGTTTAACAAAAACACAGGTCTCTGCCAACCCGTAAGGGGATGTATAGGGGCTGACACCTGCCCAGTGCCGGAAGGTTAAGGGGAGAGCTGAGAGGCTTGAACTGAAGCCCCGGTGAACGGCGGCCGTAACTATAACGGTCCTAAGGTAGCGAAATTCCTTGTCGGGTAAGTTCCGACCCGCACGAATGGTGTAACGATCTGGACGCTGTCTCAACGAAGGACTCGGCGAAATTGAGCTGGCCGTGAAGACGCGGCCTACCCGCAGCCGGACAAAAAGACCCCGTGGAGCTTTACTGCAACTTGGCGCTGAAGCCCGGATTCAGATGCGTAGGATAGGTGGGAGACGTCGATCCGCTTCTCTTGGGGAGCGGGGAGTCAACGGTGAAATACCACTCTTCTGGATTTGTACTTCTAACCCCTGAGCAAGCAGGGAGACAGCGTCTGGTGGGCAGTTTGACTGGGGCGGTCGCCTCCCAAACAGTAACGGAGGCGCGCAATGGTCCCCTCAGGGTGGATGGTAATCACCCGTCGAGTGCATTGGCATAAGGGGGCTTGACTGCAAGACCTACAAGTCGAGCAGGGACGAAAGTCGGCCAAAGTGATCCTATGGTCCCGCGTGGAAGGGCCATGGCTTATCGGATAGAAGCTACCCCGGGGATAACAGGCTGATCCTGCCCAAGAGTTCACATCGACGGCAGGGTTTGGCACCTCGATGTCGGCTCGTCGCATCCTGGGGCTGTATCAAGTCCCAAGGGTCGGGCTGTTCGCCCGTTAAAGCGGTACGCGAGCTGGGTTCAGAACGTCGTGAGACAGTTCGGTCTCTATCCGCTGTGGGCGCAAGTGGCTTGAGGAGATCTGCCCCTAGTACGAGAGGACCGGGGTGGACAGACCTCTGGTGTGCCGGTTGTTCCGCCAGGAGCATCGCCGGGTAGCCATGTCTGGAATGGATAACCGCTGAAAGCATCTAAGCGGGAAGCCAACTTCAAGATGAGGCCACTCACTGGGTTAACCAGGTAAGACCGCGGGAAGACTACCCGCTTGATAGGCCGGAGGTGTACGCGCAGCAATGCGTTTAGCTAACCGGTACTAATGGTCGAGGGCTTGACCCTCTATCAAGCACAACGTGCAATTTTGTGCGAACTCTTCGACGCGCAGCCCGCAAGGTGCGCTCTCTCGCCGTATTCTGTGTGAAGGTGCTGCACGGTCCGCCGTGGCCCCTCGAGGTGATCGAGGCGGCGCCGGCCCGGCCTTCAGCCGCGTCGCGGGATGGAGCAGCGGCAGCTCGTCGGGCTCATAACCCGAAGGTCGGGGGTTCGAATCCCTCTCCCGCTACCAGACGATCGGACAGGCGGAGCCATTTGGCTCCGCCTGTTTCGTTTCCAAGGCTTCGTTTCCACGGCACGCTGGCGGTCATGCTCGCATCCGCCGGCGGTACACGTGACGGCGTGTCCCGAGGCGCCCGACCTCACGGAACCGTTCACGCTCGAAGGCGGACACGAGCCCCATGAAGCGGTAGGACGGCGAGGTCGGGTCCACCGGGTATGCCTCCACCGTCCGTGCGCCTTTCGCCTTCGCGTGCGCGACCGCGGCCTTGATCAGTCGGCTCATGATCCCCAGGCCGCGGTACCGCCGAGGCACGAAGAAGCAAGTGATCGACCACAACGTATTCGGATCGGCGTCGTCCTCCTTGATCGTCCCGAGGCGAGAGAACGTCGACTTCGGTGCGACCGAGCACCAGGCGACCGGGCGGCCGTCGAGGTATCCGAGAATGCCGACAGGTTCGGCACGCGCGATCTGACCCTGGATCAGTGCCTTCTTCAGCGCGGGCGTGGGGCGTTCCTTCGGGACGCCTCGGAAGACGGAGCACCAACAGTGCTTCGGCCCGCCGCGGGCCTGGAATAGCCGGGCGAAATCGGGCCAGCGGTCGGGGGTCACCTCATGGAATTCGAGACGGGTGGGGAATCGCACTCAGCATGCCTCGTTGGGGCTTGTCACTACCGCGGACGATGCGCGATACTAAGCGTCCTGGTGGTTAGAGCGTGGTGGCCCCACCCGTTCCCATTCCGAACACGGAAGTGAAACGCCACAGCGCTGACGATACTCCCCGTGCGAACGGGCGTGGAAAATAGGCCACCGCCAGGACGATGCGAGCCATCCCGCTAAACGGGATGGCTCGCTGCTTCTCCCCCCGTCCATGACGGACCGCCACCCGATCGCGGAGATGGCACGCCAGTTGTGGATGAAGGCCGGATCGTATCGGGCCGAGGGATGTATCATCGTGACTTGCGCCTCGGCTTCGGCAGGGGCGTGGACCCATCTTCAATCCGGAGGCTAGTACCAACCTTGACCAACCAGACCACCACCGCACCCGCCGAAGAGTTTGATTCCATGGAGGCGCTCCTCGCCAGCGTGGAAGCTCAGGAACCGCGCCAACTGCGTCGCGGCGAGGTGGTCGAAGGCACCGTCATGGGCGTGGAGCGCGACGGCATCCTCGTCGACATTGGCTTCAAGTCTGAGGGCGTCGTCCCCGCGGGTGAGATGCACTCGCTCGGCGCCGACCCGCTGACGAAGGTGAAGCCCGGCGACAAGGTGCTCGTCTACGTCTCGAACCCCGAGACCTCCGAGGGCCAGGTCGGCTTGTCGATCGACCGCGCACGTGGTGAGCAGGGCTGGCGCACCTTGCAGGAGCGCTTCGAGAACGGCGACATCTTCGAAGCGGAGATCACCGGCTACAACAAGGGCGGCCTGCTCGCGAACGTCGAGGGCGTCAACGCCTTCATCCCGATGTCGCAGGTCGTGGGCGCGAAGCCGGGCACAGACGGCACGAACCCACTGTCGGCGCAGGTCGGGCGCGAGTTGCGCCTGAAAGTGATCGAGATCAACCGGCGCCGCAACCGCGTCATCCTCTCCGAGCGCGCGGCGCTGCAGGAATGGCGCGCGGAGCAGAAGGACCGCCTCCTCGACGAGCTGCACGAGGGGGAGATCCGGCTGGGCCGCATCACCTCGATCCGGAACTTCGGTGTATTCGTGGACCTCGGCGGTGCGGACGGCCTCGTCCACCTGTCCGAACTCTCGTGGGACCGCAACGCGCAGCCCGAGGATCTGTTCAAGGTGGGTGACGAGGTCAACGTCTTCGTCATGCGCATCGACCAGGACACAAAGAAGATCGCGCTCTCGATCCGCCGCGCAGCCCCCGAGCAGTGGGAGCAGTTGATCACGCGCTACCAGGTCGGTGACGTCGTCCCCGGCGTGATCACAAAGCTGGTCGCCTTCGGCGCATTCGCCCGGCTCCCCGGGCCGGTGGAAGGCCTCGTCCACGTCTCCGAACTGGTGGACCGCCGCATCGGCCACCCGGAGGAGGTTGTGGAAGAGGGCGACGTCGTGCCGCTGAAGATCGTCCGCATCGAGCACGACCGGCACCGCCTTGGCCTCTCGCTCCGCGAGGCGCGCACCGAGGCGATGATCCGCGGCTGGCAGTTCGACCAGGACGGCCGGGTCACGGAGATGCCGGAAGACGCCGCGAAGCTCTTCCCCGACGAGGCGATCTCCCTCGCGCCCCGCTTTGAGGCGCGCAAGGAGCGGGCGGCCGAGGAGTCGCGGAAGGCGGCTGCGGCCGCAACGGCGCGGCAGGAGTCGCGCGCGGACGACCAGCAGGCCCGCGCGGCCATGCGGGACGACCAGCCGGTGCTCACGGCGATGCAGGCGGCGATGCAGCAGGCCCAGGCCGACCTCGCCCAGCAGCAGCCGGACGCTGCGGCGGAGACGCCCGCCGACCAGTAGTCGGTCGGTCACAACGCAAATCCAGACGGCGCGCCGGAGGCTGATCCTCCGCGCGCCGTCCTTGTCTCCGCATGCGATCGGGGCGTCCGAGATACGGGTACGCCTTTGAATGTCATGGGGATGTGGCGCCCGTCGTTTCTCAATGGATCACGAGACGAAGCCGGGCTACGTTCAATAGAGGGAAGTGGCTCCCGTGCTACTGTGGATACGGGGGAACGGACGGAGGCCGGGCCATGGCTGACCGATTCGACAAGTTCACGGAGCGGGCACGCCGCGTCCTGACGCTGGCGCAGGAAGAGGCCCAGCGCTTTAACCATAACTACATCGGTACCGAGCACCTGCTGCTTGGGCTGGTCCGCGAGGGCGACGGCGTGGCGGCCAAGGTCCTCGGCAACCTCGGCGTGGAACTGAACAAGGTCCGCTCGGCGGTCGAATTCATCATCGGCCGGGGCGACCGCACGTCCTCCGCCGAGATCGGGCTTACCCCACGCGCGAAGAAGGTGATCGAACTGGCCGTCGACGAGGCGCGCCGGCTGTCGCACTCCTATATCGGGACAGAGCACCTCCTGCTCGGCCTGGTCCGCGAGGGCGAGGGCATCGCCGCGGGCGTGCTCGAGAGCCTCGGCGTGAACCTGGAGCGGGTGCGCGGCGAGACCACGCGCATCCTGCAGCAGCAGCCCCAGCAGGGCCAGCCGGCATCCGGCGGCGGCCAGCAGTCCGGCCAGGCCGCAGCGGCGGCCGGCGGGCGCTCCGTGCGCACGCCCACGCTGGACCAGTTGGGCGTCGACCTGACTGCGATGGCGCGCAGCGGGCAGCTCGACCCGATCATCGGGCGCGACCACGAGATCGAGCGGGTCGTGCAGATCCTCTCGCGCCGCACGAAGAACAACCCGGTCCTGATCGGTGAACCGGGCGTGGGCAAGACCGCAATCGCGGAGGGCCTCGCGCACCGGATCGTCTCCGGCGATGTGCCGGACACACTGCTCGGCAAGCGGATGCTCACGCTGGACATCGGCCTGCTCGTGGCGGGCACGAAGTACCGCGGTGAGTTCGAGGAGCGGCTGAAGAAGGTCATCGAGGAGATCAAGACCTCAGGGAACTGCATGCTCTTCATCGACGAGTTGCACATGCTCGTCGGCGCCGGTGCAGCGGAGGGCGCGGTGGACGCCGCGAACATTCTGAAACCGGCGCTCGCGCGTGGTGAGATCCAGGCTGTCGGCGCGACGACGCTCGACGAGTACCGCAAGCACATCGAGCGGGACGCGGCGCTGGAGCGGCGCTTCCAGCCGGTGCGTGTGGACGAGCCGAGCGTTGCCGACACCATCTCGATCCTGCGGGGTGTCCGCTCAGCCTACGAGGAGCACCACAAGCTGAAAATCTCGGACGACGCGCTGAAGGCGGCGGCGGAACTCTCCGCGCGCTACGTCTCCGACCGCTTCCTCCCGGACAAGGCGATCGACCTCATGGACGAGGCCTCGGCCCGCGTCCGCATCCGTCGCCACGCGATGCCGCCTTCCGTGAAGGAAGTGCAGAGCGGCCTGGAGGCGTTGCGGCGCGAGAAGGACCAGGCGATCGCGAACCAGCAGTACGAGTTCGCCGCCGAACTCCGCGAGCGCGAAGTGCGACTGCAGACCCGCCTCGAGGAGCTCGAGGTGGAGATGCAGGAGCAGCGCGGCACGGACCAGGCGGTGGTGACCGAGGACGACATCCGCGACGTCATCTCACAGTGGACCGGCGTCCCGCTGTCGCGCATCGCGGCAGAGGAGAGCCAGCGCCTGTTGGAGATGGAATCGTTCCTGCGCGAGCGGGTGGTCGGCCAGGCCGAGCCGATCACGGCGGTCTCGCGGGCGGTGCGCCGCGCGAGCGCCGGGTTGAAAGACCCGAAGCGTCCGATTGGCGTCTTCATGTTCCTCGGCCCGACCGGTGTGGGTAAGACCTACCTGGCGGAGATGCTGGGCGAGTTCATGTTCGGCTCGCGCGACAACATCGTGCGGATCGACATGTCGGAGTTCATGGAGAAGCACACCGTCTCACGCCTCGTCGGTTCGCCTCCGGGCTACGTCGGATACGACGACGGTGGCCAGTTGACGGACCTCGTGCGACGGCGGTCGTACTGCCTCATCCTGCTCGACGAGATCGAGAAGGCGCACCCGGACGTCTTCAACATGCTGCTGCAGATCTTCGACGACGGACACCTGTCCGACGCGAAGGGCCGCAAGGTCGACTTCCGGAACACGATCATCATCATGACCTCCAACGTGGGGTCTGACCTGATCCGGAAGGACAGCCGCGTCGGCTTCAACACCGCGCACGACGAGAGCAAGGACGCGGAAGAGCAGTACAAGCGGATGAAGGCCCGTGTCGAGGAAGAGATGAAGCGGGTCTTCCGGCCCGAGTTCCTCAACCGCATCGACCAGTCCGTCGTCTTCCGCGCGTTGGGCGCGGCGGAGATCCGTCAGATCGTGAGCCTGGAGCTCGACGACCTGCGGAACAACCTGAAGACGAAGGAGATGAAGCTCGAGGTCACGGACGCGCTGCTCGACCACCTGGGCGAGGCCGGGTTCGACCCGGTGTTCGGCGCCCGGCCGTTGCGCCGCGTGATCCAGAACCTGATCGAGGACAAGCTGTCGGACGCGATGCTGGGCGGCACCTACGAGCCCGGCGACACCGTGAAGGTGGACATCGTCGACGGCGAGGTGATCTTCACCCGCGTCCTCGACGCTGCGGCCCTCGAAGAGCCGGCGTTGACCACGCCGTAGCGTCTGTCCCGTGATCGATCGCGAAGGCCGCCCGCGAGGGCGGCCTTCGTCGTGGAACGTCGGTGGTCAGCGGTCGCCGCGCCAGAGCGTGCGGTTCAGCGTGGGGCGATGCGCGGCGATGGACTCGATGATCCCCAAGGCGGCGAACACCGTCACCAGCGCCGACCCGCCCTGCGAGATAAACGGCAGGGGGATGCCGGTCGCCGGGAACAGCCGCAGGTTGACCGCGACATGGAGTGCCGCCTGGCCGGCGATCGTGGCGGTCAGTCCCGCCGCGAGCAGGCGCCCGAAGGGGTCCTGAGCTGCGCTCGCCACGCTGATGCCCCGCCATGTCACGACGGCGAAGAGCCCGAGGACGGCGAGCGAGCCGGCGAGGCCGGCCTGCTCCGCGAACTGGGCGAAGGCGAAGTCCGCCGTCCGCGGGGCAAGGCCGTCCAGCGCGCTCGGGCCGCCGAAGCCGCGGCCGGTGAGGCCGCCGCCGCCGAGCGCCACCTCCACCTGCCGGCTCGTGAAGCCTGACCCGAGCGGGTCCCGCGCCGGGTCCACGAAGACGGCGATCCGTTCGCGCTGGTAGTCGGGGACGGCGGTGAACAGCACCGGCAATACCGCGAGGACGAGCAACGCCATCCCGCCGAGGATGCGCCAGGAGATCCCCCAGACGGCGACCAGCACGACCCAGATCGCCCCCAGCGCGAGCGTGCTTCCGAGGTCCGGCTCGGCGAGCACGAGTGCAGCAGGCGGTGCGGCCAGCGCGACCGTCACAGCGATCGCGCGCCTGGAGGGATCGCGGCGGGCGGCGAACACCGCGATTGCCGCGACCGTGGCGAGTTTCGCGAACTCTGAGGGCTGGACGGTCACCGCGCCAATGTCGATCCAGCGGCGTGCTCCGTGTGCGTCGGCCCCGAGCACGAGCACGAGGACGAGGGCGCACGCCGAAGCGAGGTACGCCCAGAGCGCCCCGCGCTGGAGCAGCCGGTAATCCATCTGGCGCAGGCCCAGGGACGCCAGCAGCCCGACGCCGAAGTAGATCGCCTGGCGCAGCGTCGCGCCGCTCAATCCACTCGAGTTCGTATCGGTCGTGGCACCCTGGATCATCAGCAGTCCGCAGGCGACGAGGGCCAGCCCGGCGCCGATCAGTAGCGGGTCAGGCGCGACCGCGCGGACGGCCTGGCGCTTCAGCGTCATCGCGCGGCCGCCGGTTGGGCCACGCGCGCGTTGCCGCCTCGCGTCGCCAGGTAGGCCTCGAAGATCTCTTTCGCGACCGGGCCCGCATGCGTCGACCCGACCCCGTACTCGAGGTAGACGACGACGGCGATCTCGGGGCGCTCGAACGGCCCGTAGGACATGTACCAACCGTGCGTGTCGAACTCGCCGTCGTAGTAGGGTTGGCCGAACTCGGCGGTGCCGGTCTTTCCAGCGATCTGCCATCCCCCGGCGGGGACGCCGGTGAAGGCGGTGCCGTCCGGCGCGGCGGCGGCGAGCATGCCTCGGCGCACGGTTTCGAAGTGGGCGGCCGTCGCGGGCAGCCGCGCCGTGACCTGCCGGACGGCGGGGGTGAAGCGGCCGCCCTCGCGGAAGCCGCGCACGACGCGGGGCGCGAGCAGGTCGCCGCCGTTCGCCAGGGCCGCAGCGAGCACCGTCATCTGGAGCGGGGTGGCCGCGAAGTAGCCCTGGCCGATGCCGTACGTGTAGGTGTCGCCGAGTACCCACGGCTCGCCGATCGTGCGTTCCTTCCACAGGCTGTCCGGGACCAGTCCGTCCACCTCGCCGGGCAAGTCGATGCCGGTCGGGCGTCCGAAGCCGGCGAGGCGCGCCCAGCGGGCGAGCGTGTCCGCGCCCATCCCCCGGAACACCTCGCGGCCGCCCTCGCGGTAGCCGCCGGTGAGCAGGTAGAAGTAGACATCGGAGGAGCGGGCGAGCGCGCGCGTCATGTCCATGGACCCGTGCGCCGCCCAGTCTTTGAAGACATAGCGGATCGATGGGTTGTACTCGTTGGCGACCGAGATGTACCCGTTGCTCGTGATCCTCGTGTCCGCGGTCGCTACGCCTTCCTCGAGGGCGGCGAGCGCGACCAGCGGTTTGAAGATCGAGCCGGGCGAGCGTGTCTCCATGTAGGAGCGGTCAATCAGCGCGTGCCCGGGGTCCTTGAGCACGCGCTCGAATGCCTGCGCGTCGGTATGGCCGTCAAAGAGGTTCGCGTCGTACGCGGGCAGTGAGACGAGCGCGAGGACTTCGCCGCTGTTCACGTCCATCACCACGGCGGCGCCGGCGGGCACGGGCTGAGGCCTGCCCGGCGCGTAGCGGACGATGGAGAGCCCGGCGCTGATCCCGCGGCGAAGTGCAGCCTCCGTCGCGCGCTGGAGCGGCAGGTCGATCGAGAGTTCGAGGGTCGCGCCCGCGAGCGCGGGGTCATCGCTGATCAGGCCCACCTCGCGCCCCATCGGGTTGGCGAGGATCAAACGCCGTCCGGCCTCACCGCGCAGCCGGGATTCATATACGGACTCGACGCCCGCGATCCCGACGCGGCCCTCCGGGCTGTAGCCGGCCGCCTGGAAGTCCGCCACGCGGTCGGCGGGGATTGGCGCGACGTAGCCGAGGATGTGCGCGAGCGCCCCGGAAGCCTCGTACCGGCGGACGGCCGAGGCCTCCACGCGGGCAGCGGGCAGGCCGGCGAGGGCGGCGCGCAACGCGATCGCGCGGTCAGCTGCGAGGTGTTCCTCCAGCACGACTGCGCGGTACGGGTCGACGCGGGCAAGCGCGGTGTCGGACGCGCCCACGAGGACCTCCACGCCGACGCCCGTCCGAGCCTGGAGATCGAGCAGCATGGCGCGCCGTGGCTCTGCTTCGGGGGGCAGGAATCCCGGGACCAGCACGAGCCGGTAGTCCGGCACGTTGCGTGCGAGCACCACGCCGTTCCGGTCCGTGATCACGCCTCGTGGCGCGTCCGAGGAGATGACGCGCGGGGCGACGCCGTTCCCCCACTCCGGCGCCAGCGTCGGATCGAGCCACTGCGCGCGCATGAGGTCGACGGCGAGCGCCACGAAGATCAGGCCGAACACGGCCAGCACCACGCGAAGCCGCACCACGGTGGACGACGCGGTCATGTGAAGAGACGTCCGCCGCGGGGACGCAGCGGAAAGAGCGCCACGCAGGTCGTTGCGGCAACGAACGCACTCGTCGCAAGCCCCCAGCCGAGAGTCGCGTCCCCTGATCGCCCGCCGGCCATCGCGACCAGCAGGCCAACGTACGCCATGGCGCCGAGGAGTCCGGCGCCCGCCGCACGGATCGCGCGCATGCGGAGTCCGGGGGCACGCATGCCGGCGAGCGTGCCGGAGGCAGCCGCCGGGAGCAGCACGAGCGCATAGAGGCCGACGCGCACCTCCGAGAGCACGCCCAGGACAACGGCCGCCGCAAACACGGCGGCTAGTCCCTCACGGGGGCCACGGACGGCGGCCCAGCCGGCGGCCAGCGCGGCGGGCAGCGCGACGGCGGCGCCACCCACGCCCAGGGCGGCGAGCGGGCCGGCCTGCACGAGGGCGGCGGCGGTCCCGAGGAGGACCGCGATCACGATCATCGCCCGCCCGCCTCGCCGCTCAGGGCTACGCCGGGCCGGAAGTCGGTCAGCACCAGCACCTGCTCCAGCCGGTCGTAATCCACGAGCGGCTCCACGCGGATGTGCGCGAACAGTTCCTCGGGCCGCGCTTCGGCCTCGGCCACGCGGCCAATCAGGAGTCCGGGCGGGAGCAGTCCGCCGAGTGCGCTCGTCTGGACGATGTCCCCGGACGTCACGGGGACGGTGGAGGGCACGAGGTCGAGGCGCAGCGTGTCCCCGTTGCCCTGGAGTGCACCCTGGACGCGGGACGATTGCAGCACGGCGGCGACGGCGCTGGTGGCGTCGTCGAGCAACCTCACACGCGCGCGGTGCTCGTCGCTGGCTGTGACGACGCCGACGAGCGTGGCCCCCGGCCCGAGCACCGGCTGGCCGGCCAGCACACCGTCTTTCGACCCGCGCCCGATCAGAAGCGTCTGCTTGCCGGGCGCGGGGTCGCGTAGCAGCACGGGCGCCGTCACGCGCGTGCCGAGTTGGCCGGCCGCCGCCTCCAGCGCGTCTGTCTGTTCCTCCGAGTGACGTTGCTCCCGCAACGCGCTGACCTCGGCGTGGGCCTGGGCGAGATCCTGTCGCAACGCGGCGTTCTCGCGGGACAGTTCACCCAACTGGCCTGCGTTGAGCAGCACCTCCGAGACCGGGCGAGTCGTGGCGCGGAGCGCGCTCGCGAGGGGGGCGGTCAGCGTGGCGAGGCGGGACTCGATGTCTCCGGCGATCGGGAAGGAGGCGAAGGCGAGCAGGAGGAGTGCAGCTGCGGCCGCGGCCGAGATCCAGATGAGGTTGCGGGCGCCAGTCACGTGACCGCCTCCTCATCGCGCGTCCCGCTTCGGGGGTGGCGCGAGGCGACGCCGTCGGCGAAGACGGTGTCTCGAACGGTGCAGGGCCCGCCCGCTTCCGCCTAGCGAGGGGGACGGCGTGAGGCCACGGCAGACTGCACCTTCTGGAGCGTCTCCGTCTCCTCGAGTGCATCGGCACAGCCGCGGACGACGCACCGCAAGGGGTCTTCGCCGACGTAGACCGGGAAGCGCGTCTCCATCGCCACCTTGCGGTCCAGTCCGCGCAGCAGCGACCCGCCGCCGGTCATCGCGATGCCGTGCATCATCAGGTCAGCCACGAGTTCCGGCGGCGTCGTCTCGATCGTCGCGCGCACGGTGCGCACGATCTCGTTCACGACCGGCGAGAGCGCGTCTCGCACCTCGACTGTTGAGACCTCGACGGACTTTGGCAGCCCCGTCGCGAGGTCGCGGCCGCGCAGGTCGGCGCTCACTTCGTCGTCCAGCGGGAACGCAGACCCAGCGGTGATCTTCAATTGCTCGGCCGTGCGCTCGCCGATCAGGAGGTTATGCACCTGGCGCGCGTAGTCCATGATCGCGCTGTCCATCGCGTCCCCCGCGGCGCGCGCCGATTGCGATCGCACGATGCCGCCGAGGGCGATCACGGCGACCTCGGTCGTGCCGCCGCCGATATCCACGCACATCGAACCGGCGGCGTCCATCACCGGAAGTCCGGCGCCAATGGCCGCCGCCATCGGTTCCTCGATCAAGTATGCCGAGCGCGCGCCGGCCGCGACTGCAGCGTCATGCACGGCGCGCTTCTCGACCTCCGTCGCGCCGGAGGGGATGCCGACGACCACGCGCGGCTTGCCGACGCCCATGCCGAAGCGCTCATGCACGGAGCGGATGAAGTACTGAAGCATTTTCTCGGTCGTGGCGAAGTCAGAGATGACGCCGTCGCGCAGCGGGCGGACCGCAATGATCGAGGCCGGCGTGCGCCCCACCATCCGCTTCGCCTCCACGCCAATCGCGAGGACACGCTTGGTGACGCGGTCGATCGCCACCACGGAGGGTTCGTCGATGACGATGCCCCGTCCCCGGACGGAGACCAGGGTGTTGGCGGTGCCGAGGTCGATGGCGATGTCGTGCGAGAACATCCCGAGGAAGGACGAGAGCGGATTGATCACGTTGAGATAGCCCTCGATCAAAGGGAATGGGGACGCAAGGAGTGTACGGAGGAGGCCTGCCGCCGCGCGGGCGTGCTCCCCGTGCCTATCCACAATATGTGAACAGTTCCCCGCAGCCGTCAGACTCCTAGGAGGATGACCTCGGGTCGAGCGCGTCACGGATGCCGTCGCTCAGGAAGGTGAAACAGAGCATCAGCAGGGCCACGACGAGCGCCGGCCAAATGACGAGCAGGCTGTTCGTCTGGAGATGGGCGCGCCCGTCGCTCATCAGCGAGCCGAGGCTGGCGAACGGGGGCGGGACGCCCAGCCCGATAAAGGCGAGGGATGCCTCGGCAAAGATGTTGCGCGGGATGCCGAACGTGATGGCCACGGTCACCGTGCTGAGCGTGTTCGGCAGCATATGCACGCGGACCACCCGCCAGGGGCCCGCCCCGGCGGACCGAGCGGCGGTCACGTATTCCTGCTCACGCAGGGAGAGGATCTGGCCGCGCACCAGGCGGCACACGGTCACCCAGCTGACGACCGAGATCGCGATCACCGTGACCAGTAGCGCCGAGGGCACCCCGGGTATCTGCGGGTGGCCCCCGCCCAGGATCGGCCAGTCCCGACCGATCAGTACCTGTCGCACCAGGATGATCATCAGGATATCCGGGAACGCGTACGCGAGGTCGGTGATCCATACGACCAGCCGGTCGGTGCGCTGGCCGCCCAACCCAGCGATCATGCCGAGCGAGATCCCGACGGCGACGACGACCACCTCCGCCCCCACTCCGATGCGGAGCGAGAAGAGCGTCGCCTGGAGCGTCCGCGCCCACATGTCGCGTCCCAGGCCGTCCGTGCCCAGCCAGTTCTCGCGGTTCGGCGGGCGGTCTGTGTTGTCCGCGCCGGCCGCGTCGGTGTAGCTCTGGACCGTGGGGTCGTGCCGCCGGACCGCGTCCGTCGTGCTGCCGAGCACCGCGACCGCGGCGATGACGGCGAGCATGAAGGCGGAGAGCAGCGCGGGACGGTTCGCCCTGAGCCGGCGCCAGGCGGCCGCCGCCGGGCCAGGCGCCACCGGGACGTGCGCCGCCTCGGTGGTCGGCAAGGTCGTCGCATCTCGGGCCATCGCTAGTACCGGATACGCGGGTCGACGACCGCGTAGAGCACGTCCACGGCGAGAGTCATGGCGGCGTAGATCAGCGTATAGGTGACGGTCAGTCCCATCATGACGCCGTAATCGCGGACCAGCACCGAGTTGATGAACTCTCGCCCCGTCCCAGGGATGGCGAACGCTTGCTCGACGATGAACGACCCCGTGATCAACGCCGCGAGCGTCGGCCCCGCCACTGTCAGGACGGGGATCAGCGCGTTCCTGGCCATGTGGCGTACGAGGACGCGAAATTCGGACAGGCCCTTGGCGCGTGCCGTCCGTACGTAGTCCTCGTGGAGCACGTCCAGCAGCGAGGCGCGCGTGATACGCGTGAGGAACGCCATGGGCAGCACGCCGATGGCGACGGTCGGCAGCACCATCTTGTGGTAGTTCCCGAATTCCCACCCGAGGACATCGAACCAGTGCAGCCGGAGCACAAACACGATGACGAGGAGCGGCGCCAGCACGAAGGCTGGCATCGTGGCGCCGGCAGTGGCGAGGAAGGTCCCCACGAAGTCCCACGGCCCGTTCCGCTTGAGCGCGGACAGCGTCCCCAGTGCCATGCCACCGGCCGTCGCGAAGACGAATGCGGTCAGCCCGAGTTGCATGCTGGGGAGGAGATGTTCGCCGATGAGGTCGCGGACGGGCCGGTCATTCGCGAATGAAATGCCGAAGTCGAACTGGGCCAGCCGCGCGAGGTACAGGCCGTATTGCTGCGGGAGGGGCCGGTCTAAGCCATACCGTTCCTCCAGCCGCTGCCTCGCTGCGGGTGAGAGCGGCTTGTCCGAGTCGAACGGTCCACCCTCCACCGCATGCATCAACAGGAACGTGATCGTCACGATCACGAGCACGAGGGGTGCCATGAGCATCAGCCGGCGCAGGATGAAGGTGGCCACGGCGCGTGCCGCCCTTCTGTCCGAGCAGAAACCTCGGGAAGGCGCTATCTATTACGCCCTCCCGAGGTCAGCGTAGCAGGGCGGCTACTTCTTGCTCGTCTTCCAGTTCTCTGGGTTCCAGTCACCCGCGACGAAGGTGTCTCCCGGCCGCTTCGATTCCTTCATACCAGAGATATAGGGCTTCACCAGCCGGTGGTTCCCCGTGTGCCAGAGCGGCGCGATGCCGTTCACGCCGTCCAGCAAAATCTTCTCCGCATCGCGGTATTGCTGCCGGCGGGCCTCATCGTTCTGGTTGAACTTCGCCTTCGCGATCACGTCGTCGAGCGCCGCAACGCTTGTCTTCGTCTTGTTGATCGAGCCCTTGGTCTCCCAGAGGCCGATCATCCAGTTTTCGGGGTCCGGGTAGTCCTCCTGCCATCCGCCCGTCACCAGCTGATACTGCCCCGAGTTGAACCGGGCAGACCGCGTCTTCGAGTCGACGAACTCGAGTTTGACGTCGATCCCCAGATGCTTCTTCCACTCCGATTGCAAGAACTCACCGATCGCCTTGTTCGTGGGGCTGTCGGTGAGCAGCAGCGTGATCTTGATGTCGGCAGGCGTGAGTTTCGAGGCCGCCAGGCTGGCTTTCGCCTTCGCCACGTCGAAGCCGATCGAGGAGTCGTACGTCCCAAGCTTGGTCCCCGACCGCTCAGGCGGCATCCAGTTCGTCGTCGGGACGTTGGCGCCCTTATTCGGGACCTTGTTCAGCGTGACGCGGTCGGTCGCCTGCGAGAGGGCCATGCGCAGGTCTTTGTTCGCCATCAGCGGGTCGGCCAGGTTGAACTCCAGGCCGATCGTCCTTGTAGCGGGGTACTCGACAAGTTCCTTGCTTAGCGTGGGGTCCTTCTGCACCGCGTCTAGCTCGACGAGGTTCACGCCGGTCGCGTCGATCTCGCCAGCGCGGTAGGCGTTGTTCGCGACCGACAGGTCGTCGATGTACTTGATCACGATCTTCGCGACCTGGGCCTTCTGCTTGCCGGCCCAGTTCGGGTTTGGTACCAGCGTGATGCTGGACTTTTCCGTGTAAGCGCTGGGCATGAATGGCCCGTTGTAGACGTTCTCCAGCGGCCCCAGCCATTTTGCGTCAGCGGCGGTTACCTTCTTCGACGGCACGGGGAACGTCGGCCACATCGCGAGGAGGATCGTGAACGTCGGTTGGGCGCTCGTCAGCTTGTACTCGACGGTGTTCGCGTCGACGGCGCGGACGCCCACGGCCTTCCGGAGCGTCTCTTTCTCCTCGGCGCTCTTGCCCGGCTTGGGCGGCGTCGCCTTCGAGTCGCCGTTGCTCGCGTAGTAGGCGTCGCAGCCGGCGACGGCGCTCAGAATGTACTGATAGTGGCCGGCAATGTCCGGGTTGCAGGTGCGCTGCAGCCCGAGGACGAAGTCGTCCGCCGTGAGAGCGGAGCCGTCAGACCACTTGAGCCCCTGGCGCAGCTTGACCGTGTAGGTGAGGCCGTCGGGCGAGACTGCTGGCATCGCCTCGGCCATACTCGGGACCGGCTTCGAGTTGAGGTCGAACTCGTAGAGCCCACGCCAGACCATGTAGAAGTGCGAGATGTCCTGGGCGAAGTTCGAGAAGTGAGGGTCCCAGGTCTCGAACTGCAACCCTTGGATCGTGATCGTGCCGCTGGCGGCTGCGGTCCCGCCATCGGCCGCCGGTTGCGATTGCGCCGGGACGTCCTTTTTCTCGCCCCCGGTACTGCACGCCGCCGTCGCGAGAAGCGCGGCGGACAGCGCCAGGCCCCTGAGCGCCGCGGCCCGGATGTGTCTTGGGAACATGCCACTTCTCCAATCCCACCTGTATCGCGCCAGGGCCAACCCCCACCGCTTATACCTAGTGAGGTACGTATCGTAACGATAATCGGTTCTTGAAAGCGTCGCGAACCGAACGCGGTTGGTTGAGTCTGACGAGTTGGTTAGAACGTATATGCGATTGTCGCCCCGCGTCACCCATCCGACAGGTTCTTGAAACTCATACCCGCGCTAGCGCAGCATCTGGTGCCTACGCGGCGGCAGCGCTCCGCAGCAGCCAGCCAACCACAAACGCCAGGGATGCCGCGCCACCACCCAGGGCGAGTGTCTGGAGGGCGCTGCGCCAGGCAGGGGCTTCTGTCGCGCGCGACTTGGCCACGCCCACTCCGAGGAACGCGAGGGCGGTGAACGCGACGCTCGGCCAGAGCGGCTCGGCGAGCGTATCGGGCGTGAGCGCGTGGATGGCGAAGGGCATGAGCGGGATGGCTCCGACGAAGACGAAGGCGACGAATGTCGCCGCAGCCGCCCCTCGCGGGTCCGGTTCGTCCTCGCGGGGCTCTTGCTGACGTTCCGGCTGGCTCTGGTCCGCATGCGTGCCGAGGTAGTTGCTGAC
>SCTU01000218.1 GCA_004297315.1 Dehalococcoidia bacterium
GGCCACGCTGCTTTCCGCGACGAAGGGGATCGAGGTCGCCACGGGCCGGCGGATGACCGAGGTGCTTGCGGCGGCGCTACCTGGCCGTCCCGTGGCGGCGATCTCTGGCCCGAACCTCTCGCGCGAGGTGGTGGCGGGACTGCCCGGCTCCACCGTCATCGCGACGCGGGATGGCCCGGTGCAGGCGTTGCGGGCGGCGTTTCACTCCACGGCGTTGCGCGTCTACACCTCGGAGGACGTGGTAGGCGTGGAGTTCGGCGGCGCGCTCAAGAACGTCATGGCGATTGCCGCCGGGATGGTCGACGCGCTCGGGTTCGGGGACAACGCGAAGGCTGCGCTCCTCACGCGAGGGCTGGCGGAAATCACGCGCCTGGGCGCCTCGGCCGGCGCCGACCCGCTCACGTTCCAGGGGCTGGCCGGGATGGGCGACATGGTCGCGACGTCCTACAGCTCGCTGAGCCGCAACCGGCGCCTGGGTGAACTGGTCGCGGGCGGCCAGACGCTCCAGGAGGCCCTCGACGCGCTGGGCGAGACGGCCGAGGGCGTCACGACCATCCCCGCGGCCCTCGGCCTTGCCGGGCGCCTGGACGTGGAGATGCCGATCACGCAGGGGCTGCAACGCGTGCTGTACGAGGGCCAGGCGCCGCGTGACGCCATGCGCGTGCTGATGGGCCGCGAGCCTCGCCCCGAACGCTAGGGGCAGGGCTCCAGCACGCCCGGTAGAATGGACGGAATGACGAACGAACACGATGACGGACTGGAAGAAGACGAGCAGACCGATCTGCCCTCGGCAGAGGCGGTGCTCGAGGAGATCGGGCGGGGCATGCCGCTCCAACCCACGCGGCTCCACGCCCTCTCCGAACCAAGCGCGGACACGCTGCAGCAACTCCTCCGGCTCTGGCCGCGCCTGGTGCCGGAACGCCGTCGCGACGTCCTCGCCGCCCTCCAGCACGAGGCGGCGGAGCACTCGGTCCTCGACTTCCACCGTGTCTACCTGACTGCCCTCCGCGACGCGGACACGGCGACCCGCATGCTGGCGGTCCGCGGCCTCTTCGAGGAAGAGCGTCCCGAGATCATGCGGGTGCTGATGCCGATGTTGACCGAGGACGCCTCGACCGATGTGCGGGTCGAGGTCGCGCGCGCGCTCGGGCAGCATGTCCTCGCGATGGAGTTTGGGCTGCTCGCGGAGGACGACGCGGAGGCGTTGATCGCTGGCCTCCGCGACACCATCGAAGACGTCGAGCAGCCCGACGAGGTGCGCGGCGCGGCCCTGGAGGCACTGGGCGCGTCGAGCGAGGAGGCGACGGCGGAGTTGATCTCGGAGCAGTACGAGACCGGCAGCGGCAAGATGAAACTCGCCGCGCTCCGCGCGATGGGCCGCAACGCCTCGGACGGCTGGCTCGACCTGCTCATCTACCACTTCGACGACGAGGACCCGGAGGTGCGCGCCGTCGCTGCCGAGGCTGCCGGACTGCTGCTGCTGGACGAGGCGGTGAGCCCCCTGGTCATGCTGGCGACCGAGGACAAAGACAACGACGTGCAGGTGGCCGCGATCAAGGCGTTGGGCGAGATCGCGAGCGACGAGGCGGAGCGGATCCTGACGCGCTGGCAGCGCGAGCGCCACGAGCCGCACATCCGCGAGGCCTTGCGCGAGGCGCTGGGCTCGGTCCACCTGATCACGCAGGAGATGCGGCACGGGCAGTCCAGCCGGCCCGACTTCGGTGACGAGGAACCGCCGCTGTGACCAGCATCTCGACGACACGCGACGAGTTCTCGGCCGGCGGTGTGGTCTACCGTCACGGCGCGGACGGCGTGGAGATCGTCCTTGTGGGCCGGCGCCGGCAGCGGCTCTGGGCGTTGCCGAAGGGGAAGCCGGACGGCGACGAGGCCCCCGAGCAGACGGCGTTGCGCGAGGTGCGCGAAGAGACGGGCCTGGAGGCGCGCATCGAGCAGCCACTGGGCGAGATCACCTACTGGTACACCGGGCACGACGGGCTGCGGGTGCACAAGAAGGTTTCGTACTTCCTCATGCAGGCGGTCGGCGGGGAGACCGCGGCGCACGACCACGAGTTCGACGACGTCGTGTGGGTGCACCTCTCGGAGGCTGAGCGGCTGCTGACGCACAGAAACCAACTGCCGATCCTGCGGCGCGTCGCGGAACTGACGGAGCGCGTGGCGTGACCGCCACGCAGCCGCGCACCATTCGGACGGGGCGCCTCGTGCGGCTGCGGGAGAAGACGCTGGACGACGCGGAGCACGACTACGCCTGGCGGACCGACCAGGAACTCGCCGCCTACGACGCGGCGCGCCCGCTGACCGTGCGCTTCAAGGACTTTGTCGCCTCCCTGGCGGAGGAGTTGAAGTACCCAACGGCCCACCGCCGCACCTTCGCCATCGAGGACCTCGAGAGCGGCAAGCACATCGGCAACGTCATGTACTACGGGTATGACGCCTCGCGACGCGAGGCGGAGATCGGCATCACCATTGGCGACCGCGACTACTGGTCGCGTGGGTTTGGCGTCGACGTGGTGCAGACGATCCTAGGGCACCTGTTTGAGGAGATGCGGCTGCGGCGGGTGTACCTGCACACCCTGACTTGGAACTACCGCGCACAGAAGTCGTTCGAGCGCGCCGGGTTCAAGCGCATCCGCCAGCTCTCCCGCGGTGGGTATGAGTTCATCTACATGGAGGCCACGCCGGAGACGCTCGCTGCGTCGCTGCTGCCGTCTGCCCGCAAGCCGGACGACGAGTCTCGATAGCCCCGCTGGCGCACGCAGACGGAAAAGGGCCGCCCATTGGGCGGCCCTCTCGTCGCATTCGCCTCATGCGGCCTCGGAGGCCTCGAGCGCTAGGCGGACGCCTTCGCGACCGGCCGGCCGGGAAGGTCGAGGTCCGCCGGGGGCGGCGCCGGGTTCATGAGCCCGGCGAGGAGTTGAGACGGCACCAGCCCGCGGAGCTCGTCCACGGTCCACATGCCGCCCTTCGCGATCGTGCGGTTTGGCGTCTCGTCCCACGCCAGCGACACGGAGCCGCCAGAGACATAGAAGATCTTGCCGTTGATGTTCCACGCCTGGTCCGAGAGCAGGTAGCAGGTCATCGGCGCCACGTAGTGCGGGGCCATCAGCTGCTGCACGATCGACTCCTGGCGCGGGGCGGCCTGGGCAATGCCGGCGCGTGCCCGCAACTCGCGGGCGCTGTCCGGGACGCTGGCCGTCATGCGGGTCGCCGCGGCCGGCGAGATGCCGTTCGAGGTGATGCCGTAGCGGCCGAGGTCGCGGGCGAGGCAGCGGATGCCGCCGGCGATCCCGGCCTTCGCCGCGCCGTAGTTGGACTGGCCGGCGTTGCCGTTGAGGCCCGAGCCGGACGAGAACGCGAGAATCCGGCCGTACCGGTTCTGCCGCATGATGACAGAGGCCGGCTTCGCGACGTTGAAGTAGCCGGTCAGGTGGACAGCGACCACGTCGTCCCACTCCGACTCGGACAGGTTGAAGATCATGCGGTCGCGCAGGATCCCGGCGACGTGGATCACGCCGTCCAGCCGGCCGAAGGCGTCCACGGCCTGCTTGATCATGTTCTCGCCGCCGGCCTCGGTGGCCACGCTGTCGGTGTTCACGACAGCCTTGCCACCGGCGTCGGTGATCTCCTTGACGGTCTCAGCGGCCGGGCCGGCGTCGTGGCCGGAGCCGTCCACGTTCACGCCCGGGTCGTTCACGACCACGGAGCCGCCCAGCGCGGCGGCCAGTTTCGCAACTTCACGTCCCATGCCACGGCCGGCGCCGGTCACGACGTACGAACGGCCCTCCAGGGGCTTTGCCATGTTCGGATTCCTCTCTTTCCGCGACTACGCGAGCGCGCGCGCAGGGATGTCGCGGCCGGGGACTTCGACGTCCTCGCGCGGGGGGGCCGGGTTGTCGATGCCCTTCATCAGGACCGCGTTCACCGCGTCGTCAAGCTCGTCCAGGGTCCACAGGCCCGGCTTGAAGATCGTGCGCATCGCCGTCGGGTGGTGCGCCACGGAGACGGTGCCACCGGAGACGTTGAACACCCAGCCGTTGATGTTCCACGCGTCGTCCGAGGCGATATACGCCACCATCGGCGCGACGAACTCGGGCTCGCGCAGGCCACCGAAGGCGCTCTGGCGGGCGACGGGCGTCGCGTCGCCCGCGCCCTGGATGCCCGCGGTCGAGCGCAACTGGCGCGCCGAGTCCGGCACGGTCTGCGTCATGCGCGTGGCGGCGCCGGGGGCGATCGCGTTGCAGGTCACGCCGTAGCGGCCCAGGTCCTTCGCCACGACTCGCGTCATGCCGGCGATCGCCGACTTGGCCGCGCCGTAGTTGAACTGGCCGGTGTTGCCGAGCGTGCCCGAGGTGGAGGAGAAGTTGATGATCCGGCCATAGCGCTGCTGCCGCATGAGGACAGACGCCGGCTTGATCGTGTTGTAGTGGCCCTTCAGGTGGGTGGCGATGACCGCGTCCCACTCTTCCTTGGCCATGTTGAAGATCATGCGGTCGCGCAGGATGCCGGCCACGTTGACCAGGATGTCGATCCGGCCCCACTGGTCCACGGCCTGCTTGACCATGTTTTCGCCACCGGAGAACTCCGCGACGGAGTCGGTATTGACGACGGCCTGCCCGCCCGCCGCCTTGATCTCGTTCACGACCTGCTGCGCCGGACCGGCGTCACCGCCGGAGCCGTCCACGTTCACGCCGGGGTCGTTGACGACGACCTTCGCGCCCTCTTTCGCGAACAGCATTGCGATGCCGCGGCCGATGCCACGGCCCGAGCCCGTGACGACGGCGACCTTGCCGTCCAGTGCGCCCATATCCCGTTCCTCTCCCGCCCTCTCCCGAGGGCACTTCACAGATGCACATCCTCAACGACGGAGGATGCGGATCGCCTGTACCACTACCCGCGTGCCGGCAACGTCACCGTCCCGGACCCGGGGGAGGTCCGTTGCCCGGACGGGTTCTCCGTCCATATCTCGAGGTCGACGAGGTGGTGTGGCCCGTCGACGTATTTCCTGGTGACCACGCCACGGCAGATGATGTCCTGGTTGGGATAGTCCATCCCGCGGTACGTACATCCAAACGTCCGTACCGCTCCGCCCGGCGCCACCCAGTCGTGGAGGAGCTGGCCAAGGAAGGCGTTCTTCAACGCCCCGTGGACGATGATCCCCTCCAGGCCGGTCTCCTTCGCGAAGGCCTGATCATAGTGGATCTGGTAGTAGTCGCCGGACGCGCCCGCCCATACGACCAGCTGCTGCGTGGAGCAGTTCTTCGGGAGCGTGGGGATCTCGTCTCCGACGCTCACGTCCTCCCAGTAGGTCTGCTCCGCCATTCAGCGCCTTCTGTCTGTCGTCTGGCCGGGCCGCGCGGGCCCTAGTAGTTGATCAAGCTGCCGTACATCTTCGCGACCAGCATCCCGTCCGAGCGGACGTACGAGGTCTCGCGGAACGTGATGAGCATGGGGCCGATCGAGCCCTGGCGCTCCTGGTATTCGGTGACCTTCGAGCGGGAGTGCACGACGTCCCCCGCGCAGAGTGGCTCGAAGTACTCGAAGGTGGTGCCGCCATTCAGGATGCGCCGGAACCGCGTCTTCGCCCTCGCGTGTCCGCCGGTCTCGACGTTCTCGCCAGGCCGGAAGACTGGACTTCCAAGGAAGCCGGGTGGGGCGACGATGTCGCGATAACCGCGTTCTCGGGCGATGTCACGGTCGTAGAAAATCAAGTCGGTATGTCCCACCGCCCGCGCGAAAAGGCGACAACCGGTGGACGTCACCTCGGAGACCGTCTCCGGGCCGTCCACGCCGATCAGTGCCCGCATCTCGTCCGTGATCATCGACTCCGCCATCGACTCCCTCCTCAAGAGTGAGTGAGTTGTCGGTTTTTGGCGTAGCACGGTAGAGGGACGCCGCTGCGTCTGCCCCCACGCCGCGCGCGAACGATATCGACGCCCCTTCGGGGTGTCAAACCTGCAAGCGTCATCGACGCGGCGTTGACCTGATGGCGCCCCACACCCCGGGGATGCACCGCGATGCGAGGCCGTCTAACGGGCGTACTTGGCCGCCATGCGCGCGAGGTATTCGGCCCGTCCGGCATCGAGTTCGCGCCAGACGGCGTGAATGTCATCCGGTAGGGCCTGGTAACGCGGGTCCTTGCTTACGGTGCCGCCGGTCAGGTCGAGCGGCCAGAACCGGCCGGCGCGCAACTCCTCGATCAACTGACGCTCGTCCCGCACATCGCGTTCGAAATACGTGGCGCACTTGCCGATGTCGGTGGTGGCGTGCGAATCCGTCCCGGCGGTCCCGTGGAAGTGCATGTGGTCGGCGATCCGGGCGGCCATCGCGTTCTCGTTTTGCTTGCCGCGCCCGTTCAGGACCTCCATAGCGACGATCAGGCGAAAGCCCTCGTTTTCCTCGGAGCGGACGACGGCGTCCTCCCACTCCTGCTCCTTGTCCCAGGCCCAGGGATGGTGGCGGCGGTAGGGATGGGCTGCCACCATGACGCCGTCTACCTCGTCCACATGGCCCATCAACTCATGCGCGCGGTGCATGCCGAAGACGTACTTGTGCATGCCGTAGACGAGCATGTGGCCGTCCTCGGTGTTGATCTCCATCGCCGGGATGACCGTGAAGTTGTGCCGCTTCGCGAGCTTGCGCACCTCCTCCGGATCCCACGCCCAGTCGTGCTCGGAGAGCACGATGGCGTCCAGGCCCGCCTGCTTCGACCGCTCGACGAGTTCGTCGGGGTGCAGGTAGGAGTCCCAGGAACCTGGGTGCGTGTGCGTATGGAGGTCGATCAGCATCGGTCCGCCGTCATGGTTCCAGCATCACACGTGCCGTCGGCAACAGCGAGGGCGGCCCTGCGGGTGCGGGGCCGCCCTCGTGTCAGTCGCCTGAGGCGGACCTAGTCGTCTGCGACGAGGACCAGGTTGGCCGTGACGGACAGGACGCCGCCGGTGCCGTTGATGATCGCCGTCTTGGCGTTCGTCTGCTTGCCGGGGAGGCCGTTTACGCCGTCCTCCGCGGTGCCGGACAACTGCCGGTAGGCTTCGATCAGCAGCATCATGCCGTACTGGCCGGAATGGCTGAAGGACAGGCCGCCGCCGTTGGTGTTGACGGGGATGCCGGAGCCGCCCGGGCCGGCCTTGCCGCCCTCCCAGAGGCTCGGGCCCTCGCCGAGCTTGGTGAGGCCGACGAGCTCGGCCGTGATGCCGGCGGTGATGGTGAAGGAGTCATAGAGCATCGCGAGTTCCATCTCGCGGGGCCCCATGCCCGCCATCTTGTAG
>SCTU01000219.1 GCA_004297315.1 Dehalococcoidia bacterium
GCGTCGCCGGCGCGGTCGAGGCCGTAGAGGTTGCCGCTCTTGTCGAACAGCGGCGTCTGAGGCGTGTTCAGGTACTTCGGCTCGTCCCCCGGCCGCATCGCGCGCGCGCCGAAGCCGATCAGGCGTCGACGCCCGTCGCGCGTGGGGAAGATCAGCCGGTAGCGGAAGCGGTCGTAGACCCCGCGGTCGCCCTTGATCGCAAGTCCCGCCTCGATCAGGTCGTCCTCGCTGAAGCCGCGCGCCACCAGGTGGTCCGTCAGGCTGCGCCAGCCGTCCGGCGCGAACCCCAACTGCCACGCGCGCACGGTGGCGTCGTCCAGCCCTCGGCGCTCGGCGTAGGCGCGCGCCTCGCCGCCCTCCGCACCGGCGAGCGCCGCCTGCCAGAAGACGGCAGCGGCCTCGTTCGCGGCGAGGAGCCGCTCGTGCTGCTCACGTTCCTCGCGCTCACGCGGGGACGGCGCGCGCAACTCGACGCCGGCCCGTTCGGCCAGCCGCTGGAGCGCCTCGCGGAAGTCGAGGTTCTCGACCTTTCGCACGAACTCGATGACGTCCCCGCCGGTGGAGCAGGAGCCGAAGCAGTGCCACGTCTGGCGCTCCGGGTCCACGGCGAACGACGGCGTCCGCTCGCTGTGGAACGGGCACCGCGCCTTCCAGGTACGTCCGGCCTTTTTCAGCTCAGGGACATACCCGGAGACGACCTCGACGATGTCGAGGCGGGATTTCACGTCATCGATCACACTCATGGGTAATCACTACGACACCGAGCGGTGAGTTCCGTTACGCGGTGGCGGCAAAAACCCCAGAATTGACCGGTTATCAGCGCCCTATAACGGGTATCGAGGGCGGCGGAGGTGGCGCGGGTGGCCGGTCTCGGATCCGCTCGACGGCTGCGGCCTCCAGACGTTCCACCTCCGCGACCAGCGTCCTCACGTGCGCCTCGTCCGCGTCGTCGTCGTCGACGCAGCGCAGGATGCGGTAGCGGGCGCCGGCGAGGTCGTGCACGACCTGCGGCGGCAGCGGCTTCTCGGCCGGCCCTCGCTGCGAACTCGTGCCGCCCGCCTCCCCGACAGCCTGGTGCTCGGCCGCGGCGAGGTTGGCAAGCAGCCGCACGACCGTCTCGCCCTCGCCCAGGTCGGTCGCGAAGTCGCGCTCCGTCAGCCCCTCCATTGCACCCAGCAATGCGCGGCGCGCCACCTCCAGGCGGGCGGCGAGGTCGGCACGGAGGTCGGCGTCGATCACGAAGGTCCTCGCTATCGCGGGTAGGTGTTGTTGCCCAGCGCGCCGTCCGCGATCGAGTCCGACGAGAGCGTGATCGAGATCGCGGTGAGGTCGACGTCGCGCAGTTCGGGGAGGAACACCACCATGCTGCCTCCCGCCTCGATCATGCCGCTCTGCTCCACGCGTCCGAGGAGGCGGGTGCCGGGCAGCGGTTCCCGCACCGTGATCGTATGGACACCTGTCACCGGGATCGTGCTGTTGTTGCGGACCGTCACGACGAGCGCGCCCGCCCCTCGCTCGACGGTGGCGATCTCGAGGTCGACGGGCTGGTCGGGCTCGACGATTCCCGTGAAGGTGTTGTTCGACTCGTCTACCTCGGGCACCGGCGGGCTGAGCGACACCCTCACGGTGACGGTGCCGCGGATCTGCACGAAGCCACCCAGCACCGCCGCCTGGATCCGCTGCCCGGCGCGCAGGCCCTCGTCCGTCTTGCCCTCGATCGGCACCGCCGGTCCGCCGTCGACCGAGGCCAGCAGCGTGCCTCTCGCGTCAGCCGGACCGGCGTTCAGCACCGAGACGGAGAGCCGGTTGTCCTTCGCGAAAACCGACTCCACTACCAGGTCCGGGCGCGCGACCGGCCCTGCGGGTGCGGTCACGGGCGCCGCCGCGTTCGGGTCAGCCGTCACCGTCGCGAGTACCGCCGGGTCGACACCCTCGACTGCCGCGACCGTGATCCACCCCACGAGGTCGGGGCGGTCTTCGGCGGCGGCGGCGATCCAACGCCCGTCCGGCGACTTCCCCACGACGCGCAGCCGCATCCTCGCGGGCAACTGGACGAGGACCGGCGCGTCCTCGCGCGGTTCGGCGCGCAGCGGGGCGTCACGCCGGGCGGCCGGGCCGGACTGGCCGACGGGAGCCTCCTCTTCCCGAAACGGCACGTCGAATGGAAGCCACTCCGGTCGAAGCGCCCCCACGGTGCTCACGGTCGCAATCGCGAGAGCTGCGATGAGCAGCAGCGTGCGCCAGCCGTGGCTTCGCCGGTCACGCGCCTCGGCGGCGCGGGCCGCCTCGACCAGGGCATCGAGTTCGAAGGCGGGGTCGCGAGGCACGTCCTCGTGCAGGAGGTCGTCCAGTGGCTCATCCGGGTACCAGCCACCGCTCATGGCGAGCCTCCGGCCCCGACGAGCAGGACGCGCCGCACGTTGTTGAACTCCCCCGACTCCTTCACGCTGTTCACGTGGTCGATCTCGATCACGAAGAGCCCCGTGCGGCGAACCTCGATCCCGGTGTTCACAGAGGCAAAACGCCCCGGCGCCAGCGGCTGACTCGTCAGGTTGACCTCCAGCACGCCGAGGATCTCGCCGTCGGCACTGGAGACCTGCAATCCCACACGCCCGGCGAAGGGCGCCCGCCCCTCGTTCGTGATCCGCACCACCAGGTTGCCGTTCGGTTGGACCTCCGCGCTCGCGACGCTCAGGTCGGGCAGTGCGTCGCCCTCCACGCTCCCCGCAGGGCCCGAGGCGCTACCCGCGGCCGGCGCCTGCGCGAGCGAGGGCAGCGAGGCGAGGCTGGGCAGGCCGTCTGTGACGAAGTTGGCGCGCGGCACCCAACCTTCGATGCCCGACTGCGACGGGTACACGACGCGGAGCCACGCCCCGTCCTCCGTGCGTCCCGTCACGCGCGCCTCGCGGCCCGCGGGGATCACCGCGACGAGTTCCGCGGAGCGAGCAGGCCGGACGTAGACGTTGGAGGTGACAGCGAGCCTCGCGGTGGTCGAGCCGATCGATGGCGTGTTCGTGGCGACGGGCGCCTGGGCGCCTCGACCGCCGTCCGCGAACAGGATGACCGCAATCGTGCCCGCGGCGACGAGGACGACGCCGGCAGCGGCGATGACGGGGGGGCGAGGTGTTGCGATCGTCCGTGCCTCCGGCCCGCGACCTCCCCCGCAGTCTAGGCAGCCCCGCGGCGGGCGGCTATTGCGTGGTCAGCGGATCAGGCCGAGCGAGTGCGCCTGCCAGAGCGCGTAGCCGTCCGTCATCCCGGAGACGTAGTCAGCAGCGCGCCGCCACGGCGGGTCGTCCGGCAAGGACCAGCCCGGGATCGCCTCCGGCCGGGCCTCGTAGTGGCGGAACAGCGCCTCCACGATCTGTTGTCCGCGCTGGGCTTCTTTCAGCACTTCGGGGTGGAGGTAGACGCGCTCGAACATGAACTCCCGCAGGACGTCTGTCGCACCGAGCACTTCGTCAGAAAGGCGGATGCGCGGGGCCGTCCCCGCGAATGTGGCCTCCGAGGCAACGACGCAGTCCGTGACGAGCGTCGCCACGCGCGCGCTGTGCGTCGTGCCAAGGAAGGCATGCGCCGTGTCCGGGAGTTGCGACTCGGCGATCAACTCCGCCCGGATCGCGTCCTGGATGTCGTGGTTGAGGTACGCGATCGAGTCGGCGAGTTTCACGATCTGCCCCTCGAGCGTCGAGGAGAACCCCCACGCTTCGGCGGCGACCGATGCACGCGTCTTCGAGTGCTTCAGGATGCCCTCGCGCGTCTGGTCGGTCAGGTTCAGGCCGCGTCCGCCCTCCTCCAGCAGGTCGACGATGCGCAGCGACTGCTCGTTGTGGCGGAAGCCCTCGGGCAGAAGCGCGGCCAACTGTTCTTCGCCGGCGTGCCCGAACGGCGTATGACCGAGGTCGTGCGCGAAGCCGACCGCCTCCGTGAGGTCCTCGTTCAGGTTGAGCGCGCGCGCGATCGTCCGCGCGACCTGCTGCACCTCGATGGTGTGCGTCATGCGTGTGACTACATGGTCGGAGTCAGGGTGTACGAAGACCTGGGTCTTGTGCTTCAGCCGCCGAAAGGCGCGCGTGTGGATCACGCGGTCGCGGTCCACCTGGAACGCGAGGCGGATCGTGTCGGGTGCCTCCGGGCGCGGACGCGTCGCCGCCGCCTCGCGGGCCGCCAGCGGGTGCAGCGTCGCCTCGCGCGCGGCCATCTGCGCGCGTAATCGATGGAGGATGGGGTGATCGTCCGTCACGATGCCACCCTACAGAAATGGTTCACCCGGCGATACCGATCAAGCGGGGAACCCTCGACCGAAGCAGGCCCGGACGTATACTCGGAAGGTCGACTCGACCGGTGCGGCCGGTTGGGCCCGAGGAAATCTCATCCTCCCCCTAGCGACGCGGATTCCGGCGGGCCGACCGCTGCGACGCCCGTGCTGCCGGGACAATGCCGTTGTCCCGCGAGCGTGGAAGGTGCGCCTGATGACCACCACAACCAGGGAGAACGACGCTCCGCGACTCAGCGAGCGGATGGTCTACTTCTTCGGCAGGGGTCAGGCTTCGGACGGGCGCGGGCTCCGCGACCTCCTCGGCGGCAAGGGCGCAGGGCTCGCCGAGATGTCGAGCCTCGGCATCCCGGTGCCGCCCGGCTTCACCATCACGACCGAAGTCTGCAACGCCTTCTATGCGCTCGGCCGGAAGTACCCGGACGGCCTCGAGCCCCAGGTGCTCGAGGGCCTGCGCAAGATCGAGGAGCAGGTCGGCGCGAAGTTTGGCGACCCGGAGAACCCGCTGCTCGTCTCCGTGCGCTCCGGCGCGCGCGTCTCGATGCCGGGCATGATGGACACGATCCTCAACCTCGGTCTGAACGACGTCACGGCCGCGGGGCTCGCCCGGCGCTCGGGCAACGAGCGCTTCGTCTTCGACTCCTACCGCCGCTTCGTGCAGATGTACGGCGACGTCGTCCTCGGCGTCGGCAAGGCGAGCGACACCGACCACGACCCCTTCGAGGTGCTGCTCAACGCGAAGAAGAAGGCGCGCGGCGTCGCCGTCGACACTGACCTCACCGCCGCCGACCTCAAGGAACTCGTCGCCGAGTTCAAGGCGCTGGTCCTGGAGCGCACCGGCCAGCCGTTCCCGGAAGACCCCAAGGTGCAGCTCTGGGGCGCGATCGGCGCCGTGTTCAACTCGTGGGAGACGCCTCGCGCCTCCGTCTATCGCCAGATGCATGGCTACCCCGACACGTGGGGCACCGCGGTCAACGTGCAGGCGATGGTCTTCGGCAACCTCGGCGACGACTGCGCCACCGGCGTCCTCTTCACGCGCAACCCGTCCACGGGTGAGCGGCGGATTTTCGGTGAGTTCCTCGTCAACGCGCAGGGCGAGGACGTCGTCGCCGGGACGCGCACGCCGCAGCCGATCCTGAAGGCGGACTCGAAGGCGGGCCTCGTCTCGCTCGAGGAGTCGATGCCGCAGGCCTACGCCGACCTGGCGGCCGCGTGCGACCGGCTCGAGTCGCACTTCCGTGACATGCAGGACATCGAGTTCACGATCCAGCAGCAGCGGCTCTGGATCCTCCAGACGCGCGGCGGCAAGCGCTCAGGCGCGGCGATGGTCAAGGTCGCGGTCGACATGGTCGACGAGGGCCTGATCACGAAACGCGAGGCGCTGCTCCGCCTCGACCCGGAGCAGCTGGACGAACTCCTCCACCCGGTGTTCCAGCAGGGCAGCAAGCGCGACGTGATCGCGACCGGCCTTGGTGCGTCCCCGGGCGCGTCCGTGGGCAAGGTCGTCTTCACGCCGGGCGACGCCGTCCAGTGGGCGGCGCGCGGCGAGGACGTCATCCTCGTGCGCGACGAGACGAGCCCCGAAGACATCGAAGGGATGAAGGACGCGCGCGCGATCCTCACCGCGCGCGGCGGCATGACCTCGCACGCGGCAGTGGTCGCGCGTGGCATGGGCAAGTGCTGCGTCACCGGCTGCACCGCGCTCGAGATCGACTACGCACACCGCGAGTTCACCGTGAAGGTCGAGGGCAAGGGCCGCGTGATCGTCCGCGAGGGCGACGTCCTGTCGATCGACGGCACCTCCGGCCAGGTGATCCTCGGCGCGCTGCCGCTCGAGGCGCCCTCGTTCCCGCCGGAGTACGACCGGCTGATGGGGTGGGTGGACGAGGAGCGGCGCCTGCGCGTGCGCGCGAACGCCGACACGCCCGAGGACGCCGAGCGCGCGCGCTCGTTCGGCGCGGAGGGCATCGGCCTCTGCCGGACGGAGCACATGTTCTTCGGCGCGGACCGCATCCTGGCCGTGCGCCAGATGATCCTGTCCCAGACGGAGGAGGAGCGCCGCGCCGCGCTGGCAAAGATCCTCCCCTACCAGCGCGAGGACTTCGTCGGCATCCTGCGCGCGATGTCGCCGTTCCCGGTCACCATCCGCCTCCTCGACCCGCCGCTGCACGAGTTCCTCCCGCACACCTCGACCGAGATCGCGGAACTTGCCCAGGTCCTCAACCTGCGCGTGGCCGAGGTGGAGCGCCGCGTCGAGGGCCTGCGCGAGGCGAACCCGATGCTCGGGCACCGCGGCGTGCGCCTCGCCATCACGTACCCCGAGATCTACGAGATCCAGGTGCGGGCGATCATGGAGGCGGCCTGCGCCCTGAAGGCCGAGGGCGTGGACGTGCACCCGGAGATCATGATCCCGCTCGTCGGCGTCGAGGCCGAACTCGCGGTATTGCGGGCGCTGACAATCAAGACCGTGGAGCAGGTGCAGCGCGAGTGCGGCGTCGAGGTCGGCTACACCGTCGGCACGATGATCGAACTGCCCCGCGCGTGCATGGTCGCTGACCGGATCGCCCAGCACGCGGACTTCTTCTCCTTCGGCACGAACGACCTGACCCAGACCACCTTCGGCCTCTCGCGCGACGATGCCGGCCGCTTCCTGCCGTCCTACCTCAAGCAGCACGTGCTGGAGCGCGACCCGTTCGTCGAGCTTGACCGCGAGGGCGTCGGTGGCCTGATCCGGATCGCGATCGAGAAGGGCCGCACCACGAAGCCGGGACTGAAGGTCGGCATCTGCGGTGAGCACGGCGGGAACCCGCCGAGCGTCCACTTCTGCCACGCGGCCGGCCTCGACTACGTCTCGTGCTCGCCGTACCGCGTGCCGATCGCCCGGCTGGCAGCAGCGCAGGCCGCGCTCGACGGCGAACAGGCAGCGGGCCCCATCACCGACTAACGGCCGCTCCTACCGGAGCGAACGGGCCTCCGCGCAGGCGGAAGCCACGGCGGCCAGCGCACGGTCCGCGGGTCCCCAAGAGTCAGAGCGGGCGAACTGCAGCGCCACGGCCGTGCCATTGAGGCACTCCGTGAGCACCTGGACGCGTCGGGCGGCACGGTCGGCGGCCTCCTGGGCGGTCTTCGCGTTTCCCTCGGCCGTCTTCACCTGCCCCTGAAGACGCGCGATCTCCGCGGCGGCGGTCGCGGTGCTCGCCTCGGCGGCAGTCCGGGCGCGTTCCTGTGCGGTCTGGAGATCGCTGATCTGCTGTCCCGCCGCGTCGATCGCGGTGAGGAGCGCCGCCTCCTTCGTGCGCGCCTCATCGATCGAGGCCTGGAGTACCGCGGCGTCTGGCGTAGGGCTCGCGTCCGCGGCCTTCTCGGGTTGTCCTCGATCCAGGCTCAGGAGGAGTGCCACGACGAGCACCGCCGTGGCACCAGCCCCCAGGGCGACCAGGAACCGCCGCGGGACGTGGACCGAGAATTCCCGGCCGCGGATGCTCCGGGCGCGCGTGGAGGCGCCAGCCGCCGCCTCGCGTGCCTGTCCCGCGAGCCAGCGGAGTGCGTCGACCCTCGAGGAGGGGGCGGGGGCTCCACAGAAATCGCAGACCGGCCGGGCTGGGTGCAGCGGCCTGCCGCATTCTGTGCACTTCATCTGGAATGCTCCATTTAGGCACGCTTTCGCTGGCCGGCCAAAACAAACCGTTTGAAGGGAGAACGACGGACCCTCGTTCGGCGTTCCGCCGCAAAGTGGGGAATCGGGGAAAACAGGACGGCGCCGGTCACCCGACGCCGTCCCCCCCCGAAGCCGCACGGGCTGTGGCGGCGCGTGGCTACTCCACCACGACGGTCTTTGCGAGGTTCCTCGGCTGGTCGACGTCCGCGCCGCGCTCTGTGGCGATGTAGTACGCGAGCAGTTGTAGCGGCACCACGCTCACCAGCGGCGTAAGGCTCGGGTCGACCTCGGGCAACTCGATGATGTCCGAGGCGATGCCATCGAGCGACCGGTCGTCCCGCGACACCATCGCGATCACCTCACCACGCCGGGCCCGCACTTGCTCGATGTTCGAGCGCATCTTGTCGAAGACCTCGTCGCGCGGGGCGATCGCGAGCGTCGGCATGTGCTCGTCGATCAGCGCGATCGGCCCGTGCTTCATCTCGCCCGCGGCGTAGCCCTCGGCGTGGATGTAGGAGACTTCCTTCAACTTGAGCGCCCCCTCGAGGGCGACCGGGAAGCCGAGGCCGCGCCCCAGGAACAGGAAATCCTCGACCTGCGCATACTTCGTCGCGATCGTCTCAATGTGGCCCGCGCCATCGGCGAGGCCCTCGACGCCGCGGG
>SCTU01000220.1 GCA_004297315.1 Dehalococcoidia bacterium
GCTGCCGGAACCCCTCGACCGCGCCGGTTACGAGCTGCGCTCGATCATCACCTGCGGGCGGATGGCCGCCGAGGCCGCCCTGGCGCGCGAGGAGTCGCGCGGGGCGCACTACCGCACCGATTTCCCGGAGACACTCGAGTCCTGGCGGCGCCACCTGGTGTTCCGCGCCATGGAAGGGTCCGTATGACTGAAGGGTCCCGTGTGGTCGAAGAGATCGCCCCACCCGCAGCCGACGTCGTCGCCGCGATCGTCGCGAACGCGCTTGCCGAGGACCGCGCGGCCTTCGACGTGACGACGCGCTCGACGGTGACGCGCGAGCAACGCGGCGAGGCGGTACTGCTCTACAAGCAGGCGGGCGTCGTCTGCGGCCTCGACGTCGTGCGTGAGGCGTTCCGCCAGACCTCCCCGGAGATCGAGGTGGCCGCGAGCACGTGCGACGGCGCGTGGGTCGAGGCCGGCACGACGGTCGCCACCATCCAGGGCCCGCTCGGGCCGATGCTCTCGGCGGAACGCGTCGCGCTGAACCTGCTGCAGCGGATGAGCGGGATCGCGACGCTTGCCCACCGCTACGTCGAGGCGGCATCGGGCGGCGGATGGACGCGGGTCGTCGACACGCGGAAGACGACGCCCGGGCTGCGCGCCCTCGAGCGCTACGCCGTGCGCACCGGCGGCGCGCACAATCACCGCGACAACCTGCAGGACGGCGTCCTGATCAAGGACAACCACATCGAGGCCGCTGCGCAGCGCGGAGTTGCGATCCCGGCGCTGCTCGCCTCGGTGCGCGCCGAGGTGCCCCACACGCTGCGCCTGGAGATCGAGGTCACGACGCCCGAGATGGCGCGCGAGGCGCTCGAGGGCGGCGCCGACGTGGTGCTGCTCGACAACATGACGCCGGAGATGATGGCGACGATCGTCGCGGAGGCGCGCAAGGAACCTGCCTACGCCCGCGTGCTCTTCGAGGCCTCGGGCGGGATCACGCTGGAGACGATTGCGAAGGTCGCCGCGACCGGAGTCGACCTGATCTCCTGCGGCGCGCTGACCCACTCCGCGCCCGCCCTCGACATCTCGCTCGACGTCCGTCTGGCCTGAGCGGCCCGGAAAGGCGCCCACGTGGAGCAGGTGATCATCCTTAGCGGCCCGCCGGGGGCCGGGAAGTCGAGCGTGGCCGAGGCGCTCTGCGAGCGCTTCGACCGCATGGTCCACGTCGAGGTCGACGACATCCGCCACGCCGTGAAGGCGGGCTACCGCCACCCGTGGGACAACGACCGCCAGGCCCGCGAGCAACGGCTGCTCGCCGTCCGCAACGCCTCTGCGATCGCGCGCGAGAGCAACGCCCTCCGCTACGCCGTCGTCATCACCGATGTCGTGACCGCCGAGTCCGCCCCGCAGTACCGCGGGGCGCTCGCCGTCCTCGGACCGGCCGTCCACCTCGTCACCCTGCTCCCCACCCTCGATGTCACCCTCGCCCGCGACGCCGCCCGCCACGGCGACATGGCCGATCGCATCCGCGCCCTGCACCCGGAACTCACCCGCGACACCGCGAGCGGCGCCATCCCTGGCGCCGTCCTCGACACCTCGGACGACATCGATCCCCGCGCCACCGCCGACCGCGTGCAGGATGTCGT
>SCTU01000221.1 GCA_004297315.1 Dehalococcoidia bacterium
GCTGGGCTCGTCGAGGACGAGCAGCGGCGGATCGGCGAGGAGTGCGATCGCGAGCGCGAGCCGCTGCCGCATCCCGCCTGAAAGCGCCGCAACCTTCTTATCCGCCTGTCCGCCGAGGCCGGCCGCTTCGACGCCCGTCCGGGCGCGTACGTGGGGCACGCCCTTCATGTCGGCGTAGAGCGTCGCCGTCTCCGCCACGGTGAGGTCGCTGTGGAGCGCCGGGTGCTGCGGGAGGTACCCCATCAAGCGCCGCGCTGCCTTTGGCTCGCGCGCTACGTCAATCCCGTCAACCGTCACGCGGCCCGTGTGTCGCACGAGGCCGGCGACCGACTTGATCAGCGTGCTCTTCCCGGCGCCGTTCGAGCCGATCAGCGCCATCACCTCGCCCGCCGCGAGGTCGAACGTGACAGAGTCCAGCGCCACGGCGTCGCCGTAACGCTTGCCGACGTCCGCCGCACGGAGCAGGGCTACCATCCCGCGCTCCGTGTCCGAGCGACCCGCCACCATGCTCCCAGGGGGACGGCGGAAAGTGCGATGGCTGCCGCTAATGAGGCGAAGCGATCTGCACTCGTGGCCGCGACGCCCAGACGCATCGGCGGCCTGATCAGAGGGTGGGCGTCGATGACCGATGGGGCGGGGCGAAACGCAGGGAACCAGCGCGCCGCCTGGTCGAGCGCGGTGCGCGCGGGTGTGTACGAATAGGCCCGCACCCACTCGTTCCGCCGTGCGAGGTCGTCGAACGCGCCGTCGTACTGGAACGCGATATCTCCGACGCCGTCACCGTCCGCGTCGTAGCCCTGGTAGTCGTCCCAGAAGTTGCCTCGCCCCTCGATCGACCAGGTGTTGAGATGCTCGACACTCCCCCCGGTCGCCGTCACCTGTTCGAGGTTCCCGACGAACGTGTTCTCACTGAAGGTCACTCTGGTCGTCGTGGCCAGTTCGAGCGCAACGTCGTTGAAGCCGACGAGGTTGTGGGTGAGCGTGACCGTGCCCCCCGGCGTGTGCGGGGCGCCTTCGAGTGTGATTCCTAGGCGGTTGTGGTGGACGAGGTTGTCCGTCATCTCGACGTCGTCCACGTCCTTGAACAGGAGGCCGAAGCCCGACGCGGCGGAGCGGTTGTAGGCGAACTCGTTACCGCGAAACGTGATGTCACGCGAGAACATGATCGCCCCACCCGCCACGCTGTCACGGAAGACATTGTCGACGAACGTGTTGTGGTCGGCATACATGTAGTGGATGCCGTACCGGGCGTTCACCACGCTGTTTCGCTCGACGTGGTTGTGGCTGGCGAAGCCGAGGAAGATGCCGTCCTTCGCGCCGCGTACGGTGTTGCCTTCGATCGTCGTGTCGTCTGTGTGCCAGACGTATAGGGCGTGCCCCCGGCGCTCTGAGCCGAAGTCGAGGATGCTGGAAACCTCGTTGCGCAGGATGCGATGCCCCGCGCTGTCCTCCATGACGATCCCGTAGAGCGTGTCTCGGACGCGGTTCGCTTCCACGGTCGCACGGTTGCCGCGGATGCGGATCCCGGCGGGCTCGTCGAAGACGTCGCGCGCGGAACCCTGCACCGTGAACCCGCGCAGCGTGACGTCGTCTGCTGTCACGAGCACGACGTCGCCGCGCCCGCCGGCGTCGATGATGGGCTGGCCGTCTCCGACAAGGATGACGGGCTTGTCGATGACGAGTTGTTCACGGTAGGTGCCCGCAGGGACCACGATCGTGTCGCCGGCGGTGGCACGCGCGATCCGCGCGGTGATCGACTCGGACTCGCCCGCGACGGCCGTTGCAGGCGAGGCGACTAGCACGGACGCCGTCAGCGCGACGAACCCCAGCACCGCCGCGGCGGGCCAGCGCCGGACGGCGGTCCCGTTCATGCCGCGTGCCTGCGCGCGGCCTTCGGAGCGTGAGCCGGGGGTACGGCGCCGGTGTTTTGCCAGCTCGCGACGACGAAGCGGATGATCGGTGGCCCGAACGACACGAGGAACGCGGCACCGACGATCAGCCAGAAGCCCTCGGCGACCATCGTCTCGTTGCGGAAGTTCATCACCTGCGTGGTGCCCAGCACCTTCGGCGTGAAGTCCCCGGGCCGCATCGGAGCGTCCGGGCTCAGGCCATGGCCGACGCGGTAGAGCCACCACTGAAGGTCGGCCAGGAACCCGATGGCCATCGCCCACACCCCGAGCGCCAGCGCCACGCGCACCGCGCGACGCCGTACCAGCACGGCGCCCAGCACGAGGGCGGCCACGAGGCCCGCGAGAGCGTAAGGGAACAGGCGCAGCTCAAGGACCTCTTCGGGACTGATGGGCGCTGCTCCCACGTAGTGGTTTAGCTCGTTCACCTCGTCCAGATCGCCCTCCATGCGCGTGCCATAGGCGGTGAGGCTCAGTCCCTGGGGGTATTGCGGCGCGTGCATCTCCATCTCCCAGAGGGGGAGCCAGGCGGACACGGCCAGCATGGCCGCCGCCACCAGGGCGCAGGCACCCCAGAGGTCAAGGCGCCTCACCGCGGGTGTGGACAGTCCGTGCAGGCGCATCTCAGCCCTTCCTCTCAACCGCCGTGAGCAACTCCGCCCAGGCCAGCATCGTCTTCGCGGCCGGGACCGCCGTTGCTGCGTCGGCGGCGGACGCAAACGCCGCCACGCCGTACCCCATCGGTGTCTTGAAGGAGGGACTGGTGAGGTACGTCGCGGCTCCTGCGTCCTGCCACTCCTGGCTGCGATAGTCGTGGACCCAGAACCGCGAGTCCGAGGCCGGGGCTTCGCGGCGGTAGGCGTTCACCATGCAGCCGATGTCGTCGAAATGCCGTTCGCCACCGCTCGGAGTGCGCCAGGCGGCGGCAAAGCGGGCGTCGTCGATCGACATCGTGCAGTAGGCGCAGCGTTCCTCGCCGTACCGCAGCGTTGGCGGCGCATCGCGGTCGGGCCCCTCAGTGCCGCAGGCCGGACCGAATACCGCCGCGCCGGCAAGAAGGGCGGCCGCGCCACCCGCGCGCTTGAGGAAACGTCTCCGTGTGAGCATCGCTGGCCTCCAACGGGCGGGCGAGGCGGGAGGAGCGCCTCGCCCGCCCGGTTGGCTAGGTGGTCACCATCAGCCAGCCCTGCATCTCCAGGTGGAGTGCGGAGCAGAACTCGGTGCAGTAGTACGCGAACGCCCCGGGCTCGCTCGCGACGAAGTCGACCGTCGTCACCTCGCCGGGATCCAGGCTGCAGTTGATGTTGTAACGCGGGATGGCAAAGCCGTGCGTCGCGTCCGGGGTGGTCTCCGTGTTGGTCATATGCATGATGACCCGGTCGCCCTTCTTCACCGTCAGGTTGTCCGGCTTGAAGTTGCTCCGCTTCACCGAGCCCCACACTTCGACAATGTTGCCCCGTCGTTCGACGCGTTCCTTGCCGAGTTCGACGGCGTTGGGGTCCTTTTCCATCGTGAGCGGGTTCGTGCCAGGCGGGTACACCTCCCACGCCTTGATGCGGTCGGCGCGGATCGCCTGCACGTAGTGCGGCTCGCCCATGCCGATCGGCGTGTCGGAGAGCAGGCTCAGCTTCTCACCGGTGAGGTCGACCAACTGGAAATTCTGCGGCTTCAGCGTGCCCACTGCCGGGAAGCGGTCGATCGACCACTTGTTCAGCGAGACCATGTACTTGCCCTGCGGCTTGACGGTGTCGCCTTCCATGGTCACGAGGTGGCCGATGTTGTATTGCACCGGAATCTTGTCCACGAGCTTGAAGGCGTTCTCACCCTTGAAGTAGGGGTCGCCCAGCGACCATTTCGCGATCGCGCTCTCCACGAAGAGGCTCGTGAACCCGTGTCCCTGCTCGTCGAACTGGGTGTGCAGCGGGCCCGCGCCCACCTCGACCTGACCCGCGACGACGGCGTCGAACTTCAGGATCGGGACGCCGTAGCGGTCCTTGCCCTCGAAGTTCTTCGCCGCGATGGCTGCCTGGACCTTGTCCCAGCCGTAGACCGTGACATGCGGGTCGAGTTTCCCCGCGACGACGAGGTAGGCCCCGTTGGGGGAGACGTCCACGCCGTGCGGGCTGCGCGGCTCCGGCGCCAGGTAGAGGACGCCCTCGGCCGCGGCGACGTCGAGCGGGATCACGCGCATGCCGTTGATCGTCTTGGTCTTGCCGGCCGCGACGAGTTCCTCCGCCTTCTTCCAGTTGATCAGGTGGAGGAAGTCGTAGTCACCCTTCGAGGCGCCCGTCTCGATCGCGGGCTTGCCCTCCATGTTTCCGCCGGACGCCATTTCGGAGTTGTACGAGTTCAGGAAGACCCACCCGTGGCTCACGAGTTTCCCGGAGTCCGACAGGTCCTGCGTGTACGGCGGCAGTTCGATCTGGAAGCTGCGCGTCAGGTCGAAGCGGCCCTTCTTGTCCGTCGCAAGGAAGGTGGAATAGCCACGGAACGCGTCGGCGAACCGGTCGAGCGCGCCAGCGGCCTTCGTCGGGTCGACGAGTGTCGGAGTCTTGGTAGAGATGTGGACGTATTCGGTGTCCTGGGTGACGAACACGCCGCCGTGGGAGGACTGCAGGTTGGGCACGTCCAGGATCTGCTTGGTCTTGAAGTCGCGCAGGTCGATCATCGCGATCCGACCGTTTGCGCGGTCGTTGATGTAGACGTACCTGCCGTCGTATTCACCCTTGGTCTCGCTCAGCGCCGGGTGGTGCGTGTCGCCCCAGGTCAGCGTGCCGTTGGCCGGGTTGGCCGTGCCGTTCTTGATCACGGGGTCCGAAGAGTCTGACCCGTATCCGTGCCCCTGCCACGGCTCAGGCGTGAAGACACCGATCGTCTTCAGCAGCCGCAACGAGGGCACGCCCATCACGAACATCTGGCCGGAATGGCCACCCGAGGAGATCAGGAAGAACTCGTCGCCGTGCTGGTTGCCCGGCGGGACGAAGGTCTTCACCGCCCGGGTGACATCCTCAGAGGTGAGCTTGCGCGACTCGGCGACCTTCTGGGCCTGGCCGGAGAGGCCGCTGTCGCCATGTTCCTCTTCCTCTCCGCCCCCACCAAGGCTCTTCCCGAGTACGCCGCCTACCGCGAGCGCGGCCGCCCCCACGGCCCCATTCTGGATGAGTTCACGTCTGGTCAGTGGCATCCAAAGCCTTCTTCCCTCACCCGCTGCGGCGCCGTCGCCACCGCGGCTTACTTGACGGTGATGGTCCCGGCCATGTCAGGGAGGTGGAAATCACACTGGAATTTGATGGTTCCGGCCTTCGTGAATATGGCCGTGAACTTGTCGCTGGCGCCCGGATCGAGCGTGGGCTTTGACGTAAAGTCCTTGCCTTCCGCGCTGCTGCTCATGATGTGCATGTTGTGCATCGCAGCGCCGGTGTTCTTGACCTCGAAGGTCACCGTCCCCTTTTCGACTGTGATCTCCTTCGGGTCGAAGACGTTGTCCTTCAGGGTGACGGCGACGGTCTGCGCCTTGCCGCCGTCGCTTGCAGCCTTCGTCGCAGCCGGCTTCGCGTTGTCCTTCGCGTCGCCCTTTGAATCGCCGCCTGAACTGCAGGAGGCCAGCAGGAGGGCCGACACCAGCACCCCGGGGACCGCGAGCGCCCAGCCCAAACGCTTCAGTCGCATTTCAAAGCCGTCCTTCCTGCGCGAACAACATTGGTTATCTCGCAAAAGCCCATGAATTCATGCGATCTGTGTCATCGTCAGACAACTTCTCGCACACCATCCATGTTCGTGAAATCGCTCCTTGGGCGGCACCGCCGAAGGGCACCTGTCCGCGGGGACTTTGGTCGGGAGGAGTCGAGGGGATGACGGCCCCCGTCCTGGGGCATCCGCCCCGATTGTGTAGCGCCGCACTACACAATCCCATGGTGGTATCGTCGGTGCCTAACGTCAAGTGCCAGACTTAACATTGGAGTCGAGCGATGGAGATCGCGCTGGAGCGCCGGGGGGACTATTCGGTCCGGGCCGTGATCGACCTCGCGCGGCACTACGGACAGGGCCGCCGGAAAGCGCGGGAGATCGCCGGCGTCATGGACATCCCCGTGCGCTTCCTCCCGCAGTTGCTGGCGCCGCTCGTCCGTCGAGGCCTCCTCGTCGCGACGGCAGGCCCGGACGGTGGCTACGCGCTCGCGCGCGACCCCGCCTCGATTACGGTCCTTGAGGTGATCGAGGCCGCCGAGGGGCCGGTGGAGTCTCCGCGCTGCGTCCTCCGCGGTGGCCCGTGCGACTGGGACGAGACCTGCCCCTTACACGAGACGTGGAGCCGCGCCCGAGACGCGCTCGCGCACGAGCTGAATCAGACGACGTTCGCCGAACTCGCCGCCCGGGACGAAGCGATCGAGAACCGCCCCGTCCGTCCTCGGAGGTCTCCACATGTGGAGACCGTGGAACGGCTTGGTGTGCGTGAAGGGGACGCGGGCGGCCGGGCGCGTCGACGTCCGGCACGAGAGTGAGTGGCCGGTCGGGACGTCTGCCTCAGCCTCCGCTCATGGCGGCCAGTGGCCGTCGTCAGCGTTTCCCGACCTCAGCCGCAGTCGGTGGCGAAAGGCTTGAGGGCTTCGACGAGCCGCTGCCAGCGCTTCACCGGGTCGGTGCGGCGGCTCCCCATTTTGGTGAGGATGTACAACTCCTCGGCGGCGTCTCTCGCCGCCAGCACGAGTTCGTGCACATCGCGTTCGAGGTACTTCGGGTCAGCCATGTGCGCCTCCCGGGCGAGACGAGCGGATGTCTTCAGTCTGCCCATGCCTTGCCCAGGCCACACGTCTAACCGACACCGCGCGCGAGCACGTCCGGCGGGTAGGTCGTGCCGACTTCGCCCTGCGCCACGAGCGCTTCGTATTCCGCTCGTGAATAGCCGAGAAGGTCGACGTAGATCTCTTCAGAGTGCTCTCCCACGCGTGGTGGCGGCTTGCGGATCCAGTTGGGCGTGTTTCCCCACTTGGTCATGATCCCCGGGTAACGGTGGGTGCCCACGCCCTCGATCGTCAGATCCTCGAAGAAGCCGCGCGCGGCGAGATGCGGCGAGCGCGTGCAGTCGAGGTCGTCGTGGACCGGGGCCGCACAGACGCCGGCCTCTTGCAGCGTGTGGAAGAGCGCGTCCTTGTCGAATCGCTGTGTCACGGCGCTGACTGCTGCGTCCAACGCCTTCCGATGCGTCCGCCGTGTGGCCGCGGAGGCGAACCGCTCGTCCTTCAGCAACGCCTCGGCTTCAGTGGCACGACAGAAGGCCTCGAACTCCGCGTCGGTCACGATGTCGAGGGCGACCCACTGGTCCTCGCCCGCCGCTGCGTAGATGCCGTGCGGCGCGTGCGAGTGGTGGCCGTTGCCCTCCTGGACCGAATCGCGCCCGTTCATCGTGTAGTCGAGGATGTACTCGCCCAGCACCGGAAGAAACGCCTCCGCGAGCGGCATCTCGATCTGCTGACCAAGCCCCGTGCGCTCGCGCGAGCGCAGCGCCGACGTCACGGCAAACGCACCCATGACTCCGGCCAGTGCGTCCGCGGTGTACGTGTCGCCCATCTCTTCGGGCGAGCCGTCCTCGTACGTGCGGATCAGATGGTGGCCGATCATCCCCTCGACGTGCGTGCCGAAGCCGCGGTAGTTCTTGTACGGGCCGTCGAGTCCGTACGCCGGCATCCGCAGCATGATCAGGCGCGGGTTGATCTCGCGGAGCACGTCGTACGTGATCCCCGATCGTTCGATGGTCTGCGGCACGTTGTTCTCGACGAGCACGTCCACATGCTGGATCAACCGCAGGAACGCCTCGCGCCCCGCGGGGGTGCGGACGTTGCAGGCCATCGAACGCTTGTTGCGGGCGTGCGAGTTGAACGACGGGCTGCGGTTCCACGGGTCGGTGCCCGCCTGGAAATCGGGGTACGCCGCGAGCGTGTAGCCCGTGGCCGCCAGCGCGCGCGCCGCGGTCTCGTCCAGGATTCGCTCGGGATAGCGCGAGTACGGCTGGATCGCGTTGACCGGCTCGACGCGGATGACGTCGGCACCCCACTCACCGAGGAGTTGCGTGACGTGAGGGCCCGCCCAGACCACCGTGATCTCGGCGACGCGAATGCCCTCCAGCGGGAGCCGGTGTGCCACATCGCGCATGGGTCGTGCTGTCTCGCTCATGCGCAGCCTCGGTGACGCATCTAGATCACGCCTCGCTCGCGCAGGCCGGCGAGCGCGGCCCCCTGGAATCCCAGGCGCCCATAGACCTCGGCGTTGTGTTCGCCGAGCAACGGCGCACGACGCGCAGAACGCCGGGGCGTCTCGGAGAAGAGCAACTGACGTCCGGCGTACTCTGCCTGACCGGCGACCGGGTGGTCGATCGTCTCGAAGGTGCCGCGGCCGCGGTAGTGCGCGTCGCTCAGGAGGTCCGCCACCGAGAGGATCGCCCCGCCCAAGATCCCCCGCTCCTGCACCTGCGCGACCGCCTCCTTCTTCGGCGTCTCGAACAGCCAGGCCAGATACGAGCCCTCGACCTGCTCCGCGTACGCTCGCGAGTAGCTCACGACCGGCTTGCCGAAGTCCGGATGGTCCTTCAGGTCCGGGCGACCGATCAGGTCGAGCAGTTCGCCGAAGTGACGGCTTCCGCCGCCTAGGATGTTCACGTAGCCGTCCACCGCGGGGCGCACGCCCACGGCTGCACGGTTTGCGGGCTGCTGCCGGTGACTCGAGATCCCGACGTAGCCCGCGGCGGTGAGGCCGGCGCTGCGCCGGTCGCGGAAGCCGGCCTGCGCCTCGTACACGGACTGGTCGATCCAGTCGCCCGCGCCGCCCTGCTCGACGCGCAGCCGTGCAAGCACGACCGCGAAGGCGACGGCGGCCCCGCAGTGGTAGTGCGCGATCGACCCGCCGAGCTTGGCCGGTTCTCGCGCGGGCGTGCCGTTGCTGTGCAACGGGCCGCCGATCGCCTGGAGCGTGATCTCCGAGCCCCGGTAATCGCGCCACGGGCCCGTCTGCCCGAACGGGGTGATCGAGGCCAGCACGATGTCCGGCCGATCGCGTGAGAGCACGTCGTAGCCAATGCCCCACGCCGCCAGTTGCCCTGGCCGGAAGTTCTCGATCACGACGTCGGCCGCGGCGGCCAGGCGGAGGAAGATACCGCGGCCCTCCGCAGCGTCGAGGTTGAGAGTGGCGCTGCGCTTGTTTCGGTTGAGGTTGAGGAAGAGCGCGGAGGTCTCCGGGTGCGGGACGTCGTCCTTGAACGGGCCGGCCGCACGTGACTCATCGCCTTCGAGGGGTTCGACCTTCAGGACGTCGGCGCCGTATTCGGCCAGCAGTTTCCCGGCATGCGGCCCCGCGACACCCTGCGCGACCTCAAGCACACGGATGCCCTCGAGCAGTTCGGCCACGGCGCTCCTCCATACGCGAGCGAGGACGGTCGCGGGGCGGGACGATATCACGGCCCGCGCAGGTGCTACGGTTTCCACTGATCGGAGCGCCGATGGAACCGCACAAACTCGAGAAAGACGAACGCGACCAGGCCCTCGCCCGCCTCGCCGTGTACCTCCGTCACGAGCGTGACGAGGAGTGGGGCGACCTCGCCATTCGCCTGCTGTTCGACACGATCGAGGAACAAATCGCACCGCTGCACTACAACCGCGGCATCACGCAAGCCCAGCGCGCCACGCGCGAACTCGCCGACGTCTTCGAGGTGAACCTCGAAGCGCTGAAGCGCATGCCGAAGGCCTGACGGGTCAGCGCAGGTACGCTGCGCAACTTCCCGCCGCGCACCTGACGTGAGAGGTCGGCGCCCGGAACGCCTCCTGCGTCCGGACACGTGCTGAACGCCCCCGCCTCTAGGACTTCGGCACCGGAGGCCGCAGGGCCGAGCAGATCACGGGCGGCCCCGGCGACCGACGCGTGCCCTCACCGCCGCCTGACGAGGCGGCACCCCCGACGCCCGGCGGCCGACTCTTGACGGGCATCGGATAATTCCAATATCGGGAAAAGGTGATGACCCATGAAGACGATCGTGCAGACCACCGACGAGGCCCGCGCCGTCGAGTTGTTCCGGGCGCTGGCGAACCCGGTGCGGTTCCGCATCGTCCAGTCGCTCGCCGAGCGGGGCGAGTGCGTCGTCGGCGACCTCGTCCTCGAACTGCCGGTCTCCCAGCCGACCGTCTCGGAGCACCTGCGCGTGCTGCGCGAGGCCGGCATCGTCCGCGGCACGGTCGACGGGCCGAACCGCTGCTACTGCCTCAACCCGGACGCCCTCGCCACCCTCCGCGCCGCGATCGAACTGATCGAGGCGCGCGCCTGCTGTTGATCCACGACCACGTCACGACCCGTTCGCGTCGATAGGAGCTTTCGATGACCAGCAAGACTGACAAGCAGACCACCCAGGACGACGACGTCCGCACCGCGGTGCGCGAGGCCTACGGCGCACGCGCGCGCGAGGTGGCCGCGCAGGCGCCCGGCGAGCGCGCGGCCGGCGTGAAGTCTCGCTTCTACGAGACGGCCGACGGCATGCCGGAGACGGTCGTCTCGTACGGCTGTGGCAACCCCGTCGCCATCGCGGGCCTCCAGCCCGGCGAGACCGTCATCGACCTCGGATCCGGCGCGGGGCTGGACTGTTTCCTCTCCGCCCAGCAGGTCGGCCCCACCGGCCACGTGATCGGCATCGACATGACCGACGACATGCTCGCGCTCGCCGAGCAGAACCGCGCGAAGGTCGGCGCGACCAACGTCGAGTTCCGCCGCGGGGTGATCGAGGCGCTCCCGGTCGATGACGCCTCCGTCGACGTGATCATCTCGAACTGCGTCATCAACCTCTCCACCGACAAGGACGCCGTCTTCCGCGAGGCGTTCCGCATCCTGCGCCCCGGCGGCCGCTTCCAGGTCTCCGACGTCGTCCTGCGCCGCCCCGTCTCGGACGCCGAACGCGCCGACCTCGACCTCTGGTCCGGCTGCAAGTCCGGCGCCCTGCTTCACGACGACTACGAGGCGCGCCTCCGCGCTGCCGGCTTCGAGGACATCGACATCGCCGTCGCGGGCGACCTCTACGACGAGACTGGCGCGGCCTGGGCGAGCGCCCTCATCAGCGCCCGCCGTCCCGGCGGCGCTAGCGCCGGCATGCCCTGGCTGAAGGGCGGCAAGTTCATCGAGTTCCTCGCCCCCGCCGGCCTCGACACCGCCGCCTGCTGCGACGTCGACGGCGAGGGGTGCTGCTAGGGGGAGTCGCCGCAAGGTGCGACGGCGGGATTCAGCCGCACTCTCGCCGCGGTTAACTCGGCTCGATCGCGACCACGATCGAGGACATGAACCTCAGGGCTCTCGACGAACTCGCGCGCGGCGATGGGGATGTACTCGCGCAGCATAGAAAGGCACTCGGAACAGGTTACGAGATCGCGACCAGATTCCTCGCCCTTCACGTCGACGTCGTGATCGCCGCCGGCGAAGTGTCGAACAAAACAGCGTCGGTCGAGGAACAGGCTGCGGCGTTGACACTCGGCCACTCGTGCAACGTGTTCCTCGCGTTGCTGGGAAGTGCTCTACGCGGCGAGTTCGATGCGGCTGCCTACCAGCTTCGAGGTCATTTCGACGCTGTCTCACTGGCCATAGCAGTCGTCTCCGATGCCGCTGCGGCACAGAAGTACCGGGACGGGCGCTTGCGGGCAGGGGATGCTCGCGAACGTTGGGTAAGAGCGATCCGCGAGCGCGAGGGCGAGGCTATCGCCAACGACTTCGATCGCCGGATGAAGCTGTTGAAGACCCGACTCGACGATTCGACTCATGCAGGCCAGCGGCACGTGAATCTCGCGATCGACAGAATCGATGGTGTTCGAAATCTCACTCTTGGGGGACGGTTCGACGCAGAGACTGTCGTCTCCTTCGTGAGATTGGCACTGTCTAACGAAGCTACGGGCCTCGTTCTAATCGGAGTCGCGGCACCGAAATTCCTGCCGGAACGATGGGTCGAGCAAGTTCGAGACGCCTTCCTTCAGCTGAACGCCTGGAGCAACGGCACGAACTGATGAGCCAATGACGCGGCTGATGCGTCCCTTATCCCTCCTCCATCTGCTATTACTCCCCCGTCAAACGAGGCGACCGCCTCGCGGGAGGACGGGGGACGCGATGGCTGAGACTGAGTACGAGACGATCATTGTCGAGAAGGAACGCGGGCGGGCGCGGATCACGCTCAACCGGCCGGAGAAGCTGAACGCGCTCTCGCGCCAACTCCAGGCGGAACTGCGCGAGGCGCTATGGGACGCCGACCGCGACACGCGCGTGCACTCGATCATCCTGCGCGGGGCGGGCCGCTCGTTCTGCGCGGGGTATGACCTCACTCCCGAGCGACGCCTCGCGGGCGAGTCCGCCACCGAGGCCGACCAGTACGCCGATGTCTACCGCAAGAGCCAGACCTTCGACGACGACGTGTGGCGGATGGAGGAGGCCCAGCGCGACCGCATGACGATCCTTGACGTCCATAAGCCCGTGATCGGCCAGATCCACGGCTTCTGCGTCGCCGGCGGCACCGACCTCGTCTTCCTCTGCGACATCGTCGTCGCCGACCAGGAGGCGCGCATCGGCTTCCCGCCGGTGCGGGCGATGGGCGGCCCGCCGCAGCACATGTGGACCTACCACGTCGGCCCGCAGTGGGCGAAGTACATGCTGCTCACCGGCGAGTTCATCAGCGGCGCCGAGGCGGAGCGCATCGGCCTGGTCTGGAAGGCCGTCCCGGGTGACCGGCTCACCGAGACCGTCGAGGAGATCGCCGACCGCCTGGCGATGATCCATCCCGACCTGCTTGCTGGGAACAAGCGCTCCGTGAACCTCGCCCTCGAACTGATGGGCGCGCGCACGATGCAGCGCCTCGCGGCCGAACTCGACGCGCGGATGCACACCTCGCCGGGCATGGACGAGTGGCGAACGCGCAATAACGAGCAGGGCCTGAAGGAAGCCCTCGCGTGGCGCGACGGCCGCTTCGCCAACGCCGAGCAGCGCCGTCAGTGGCAGCAGGAGCACTGGCCGGAGGGCCCGCGGACGTAGCGCGCCGGTGGAGACCGCGGCCAAAGTGTCAGACACGGGTGCCTCGATGCGCGGCGGGCTTGCTACAGTCCGCTGCACATCGCGATCCGCGCTACCGGTGCTCGCACATGACCGCTCCCCCCTCTGAGGTCCAACCGACGACGGCTCCGGCCGCCCGCGCGCCCGCCGGCGTGTCGCACGAGCCCGTGCCGGCCGTCGCGATGGCTGAGGGTGAGGCGGACCGGCGCGCGAAGTGGACGGGCATTCTCTTCGTCCACGGCATGGGCAGCCAACGTCGTTACGGCGACGTGAGCGCGCTCGTCGAAGCCCTCGACAACCGCGCGCGTGAGGGCACGGACGGCCACTTCGTCGGCATCGACGTCAAGCTCGAGCCCTCGACGAAGGCGGATGCGGCGCCGCCGGTCGCCTACCTCGAAGCCGAGTGGGAGGACGCGGCCAAAGGCGCCCGCACGTATCCGCACTACCGCTTCTACGAGGCCTACTGGGCGCCGATCACGGCGGCCGGTGTGCCGCGGCGCCAGGTGATCACCTGGCTCTTCGC
>SCTU01000222.1 GCA_004297315.1 Dehalococcoidia bacterium
CGAGGGCCGCCCGCACCGCCGCCTGAACGGTCGCGAAGACGAGCCGTTCGTGGCGGAAGCGCACCTCGGCCTTCTGCGGGTGGACGTTTACGTCCACCTGGTCGGGCGGCACCGTGATCCGGATCAGCGCGACCGGGTGGCGGCCACCGGGCAGCAGCCCCTCGTACCCCAGTTCCACGGCCGGCAGCAGCGCACGCGCCGCGACGGCACGCCCGTTCGCCACCACGTGGATCGCCGTGCGGCTCGCGCGGTGGAGCGATGGCGGCCCGACCAGCCCGGTGACCTCGCAGCGGGCGGGCTCGGCCTCGCCCTCGACGGCCGCCGCGCGCTCGGCGTGTGCGGGGAGCAGCGCGGCCGCAACCTCCGCCCCGTGGACGGCGGCCACGGCGTCCCGCGGGTCTCCCGAGCCCGGCGAGGCGAGCGCGCTGCGTCCGTCTGCGGTCAGGCGGAAGGCGACCTCTGGATAGGCGAGCGCATAGTCGGCGACGACGCGCGCGACCGCCTGCGTCTCGCTGCGCGTGGCGCGCAGGAAGCGCCGCCGCGCCGGGAGCGACGCGAACAGGTCGCGCACCTCGATGCTCGTCCCAGGGGCGGCGGCGGCGCTCCCCTGGCGTTCGGTGCGTCCCCCCCGCAACCGGAGCGTCGCCCCCGCCGTCAGCGTCGCCGGCCGGCTGACGAGGTCGACGTCCGCCGCAGCCGCGATCGCGGCGAGCGCCTCGCCGCGGAAGCCGAGCGTCCGCACCGCGTAGAGGTCGTGCTCCGAACGCAGTTTCGAGGTCGCGTGGCGCTCAAAGGCGTCCGCGATCTGCTCCGGCGGGATGCCGTGCCCGTCGTCGCTTACCCGGATGCGGTCGGCCCCGCCGCCCTCGACCTCCACCTCGATCCGCGTGGCGCCCGCGTCCAGCGCGTTCTCGACCAGTTCCTTCACCACGGAGGCGGGGCGCTCGATCACCTCGCCGGCGGCGATCCGCGCGGCAACCTCGGGCGGGAGGATACGGATCGGCGGTCGGCCGCTCATCGCACGGCCCCAGAGCGCGCGGGGCCAGTGTATCGAATTTGGTTGCCGGGGGATCGGGGGCTCCCTAGCATGGCCGGGGCGGCACACGACAGGCGAAGGGGCGCATGCACCCGAGACTGACCCGTCTGCGCGCAGCCGCGGCCGTCATGCTCTTCGCCGGGCTGGCGCTGCTCTCGCTGCGCGAGGCGCCACCGGCGCCGCCCGGCCGCGACCGCCCGACCGAACTCCTCGCCCCCGCCGCCTCCGCCGCGGGGCTCGCCCTGCAGCCGCGCCCCGGCCTCGACGCCCCCGCACTGGTCGAGGCGCTGGCCCGCCTCGGCGTCACCGCCCGGGCGACCGGGGGTGCTCAGGACCCCGTGCAGGCGCGTGTCCCCACCGGTGAGGACGCGCGGTCGCTTGCCAGGCGCATCGCCTCGAGCGGCCTCGCCGCCAGCGTGGAGGAGGACGGCCTCGTGACCGCGAGCGCGACGCCAGCCGCCCCGCGCTACGAGTCGGGCCAGCGCGCGGTCTTCGAGGCGCTGCGGCTGCCAGCCGTCTGGTCGCCGGACGGCGGCGCAGGCATCACCGTCGCCGTTGTGGACTCCGGGGTGGACTGGGATCACCCGGCGCTCGCCGCGCGGATCGCTATTAACCTCGCCGACGCGGACTTCGACGGGCGCGACGGCGACGCCAGCGGCTGCGCGGACGACATCGCCGGCTGCTCGTTCGTCTCGCCCGACACCGCTGACCCCTCCTGCGGCCCGCTGTTCGAGGCCCCCAACTGGCGCGCCCGCGACGACGAGGGACATGGCACGTTTGTCGCCGGGCTGATCGCGGCCGGGGGGCCGCGGGCGGAGATCGCCGGCGTCGCGCCCGGCGCGCGCATCCTGCCGGTGAAGGTGCTCGACTGCACCGGCACCGGGCGGATCGCCGAGGCCTCGGCCGGCGTGCGCTACGCCGCGCGCATGGGCGCGCACGTGATCAACCTCTCGTTCGGCACGCGCACCGACTCCGCGGTGCTGCGCTCGGCCATCGAGGAGGCGCAGCGGCTCGGGTCGCTGATCGTCGCCTCCGCCGGGAACGACGGCCGGCGCGGCGTCACTTACCCGGCGGTCTATCCCGGCGTGCTTTCCGTCGCGGCCAGCGGAGACACATCGGCGGGCAGCGTGGACTACACACGCGTCGCGCCCTTCGCCGACTTCGGTGCGGGCGTCGCGCTGCTCGCGCCGGGGGTGGGGCTGCTCTCGACGCTGCCGCCGGCACGCTGCGGCCAGGACAACTGGGTTTGCGAGGACGGGCCGTACGCGCGCGGGGACGGCTCCTCCTTCGCGACGCCGATTGTCGCGGCGGCGGCGGCGCTCTTCTGGTCGCGCCACCTGGACCTCCCCGCGCCGTTCGTCGGGCGCGTGATCGCGAGCGCACACCGTCCGGCACCGCCCGGCGAGGCAGCCCTGCTCGACATCGCGCTCGCGCTGCAGGCGCGGCTGTTCGAGGCGGGCCTGCCGGGCACGAGCCGCGCCGGCGGCGCGTCCGGCAGCGGCGCCGCCCCCAGCACCGGGAACTGAGCGTGACGGCACAGCGTTAGCCCTCGACCCCGAGGCGGGCACGCGCGCGGGCGCGGAGGTCGTACAGCCGCTGCAGCGCCTCCAGCGGCGAGAGCGCGTCGGGCTCGAGCGCGGCAAGATCGCGCATGAACGCCTCCTGCTCGGCGGCGGCCAGCCCGAGTTGGGCCCCCTCACGCGGCGGCAGCGGGGCGGCGTCCTCGTCCAGCGTCCCCGCCTCGAGCGCGGCGAGGATCTCTCGCGCGCGCGCGACCACCGCGCGCGGCAGGCCGGCCAGCGCCGCCACGTGCACACCGTACGAGCGGTCCGCGCCTCCCTCCACGATGCGGTGGAGGAACACCACCTCGCCGCCCTCCTCGCGCACGGCGACGGAGCGGTTCGCCACGCGCGGCAGTGTGCGCGCCAGCGCGGTGAGCTCGTGGTAGTGCGTGGCGAAGATCGTGCGCGGGGTCCCCGCGGGCCGGTGGTGCAGGTGCTCGACCACCGCGCGCGCGATCGCGAGCCCGTCCCAGGTCGACGTCCCCCGCCCCACCTCGTCGAGGATCACGAGCGAGCGTTCCGTCGCATTGTGCAGGATCGTCGCCGTCTCCAGCATCTCCACCATGAACGTGGACTGCCCGGAGGCGATGTCGTCCTGCGCGCCGACGCGGCTGAAGATGCGGTCGACCATCGCGACACGGGCGCGCGCCGCCGGGACGAACGAGCCGCACTGCGCCAGCAGCACGATCAAGGCGACCTGCCGCAGGTAGGTCGACTTCCCCGCCATGTTCGGCCCGGTGAGCAGCACGAGGTCGGCGTGCGGACTGCCGAGGTGCGCATCGTTGGGGACGAACGCCCCCGCGGCCAGGCGGCGCTCGACCACCGGGTGCCGCCCGCCCTCGATCTCGATCGGCCCGTCTTCGGCGAGCAGCGGGCGGACGTACCCCGCGTCGGCGGCGAGCGCCGCGAGCCCCGCCGCGACGTCGAGTCGCGCGACCGCCTCCGCAGCACGTTCGACCGCCAGCCCGGCGGCGGCTACCTGGGCGAGGACACGCTCCAGCACGCCGCGCTCCGCGGCGGCAAGCGCGTCCTTCGCGCCGAGGATCTCGGCCTCCAACGACGCGAGTGGCGCGTAGAAGAAGCGCTGGGCGTTGGAGAGCGCCTGCCGCGGCTCGTAGTCGGCCGGCGCGCGGTCGGCCTGCCCGCGCGGGCACTCGAGGTAGTAGCCGAAGACGCGGTGGTAGCCCACCTTCAGCGAGGCGATCCCGCTGCGCGCCCGCTCGCGGCTCTCCAGCGCGGCGAGCGCGCTCCGCGCGTCCGTCGCGAGCCCGCGCAGCCGGTCGACCTCCGCGTCGAACCCCGCCCGCACCGTCGGCGCGTCGCCGACCTCGGCCGGCGCGTCGTCGTCGAGCGCCGCCGCGATCACCGCTGCCACCTCCCCGGCGCCCGCAAGGCCCGCCGCTATCGTCGCGGCGGCGGGGCCGGCCTGGAGCGCGGCCGTGTGCGCCGCCGGCAGCCGCTCGAGCGCGAGGCGCACCTGCACCAGGTGCTTCGCGTGCGCGGTCCCGGCGCGCACCCGCCCGAGCAGCCGTTCGAGATCCGGCATCCCGCGCAGCGCGCGCCGCAGCGCCTCCCGTGGCAGCGTGGGGACGAACGTCTCGACCTCGTCCAGCCGCGCCTCCGCCTCCGCGACGCGCCGCAGCGGCCGCCCCAGGCGCAAGCGGAACAGCCGCGCCCCCATCGGCGTGAGTGTGCGGTCGAGCGCCTCGACCAGCGAGGCGCCCTCGCCGCGCGCGGTGGCGAAGAGCTCCAGGTTGCGCCGGGTCTGCGCGTCCAGCGTCACGACGTCGGCCGCGCGGACGCCACGCGGCGGTCGGAGGTTGGCGAGC
>SCTU01000223.1 GCA_004297315.1 Dehalococcoidia bacterium
CAGCGAAGTTCTTGCATCGACCGTAGATACGGCGCGCTCACGAAATCGTCACGGGACGGCGTTGCGCGCAGACGAAAGCGCCGAGGCCTCGCTCCGTCGGCATGATCGAGGCGGGCTCGCCGGGCCTCGACGGCACGCGTCGCGCGTACCGGGCGGCGGACAAAGACAGCAGGCGCCAGACCGTTTCCGTGTCGCCTGGCGAGCTGATCAGTGGCAGTGCCCGTCGTGGGCCCCTCGGGACGACTGCCCTGCTGATTCTCGCTGCTACCGGACGCGGGACGAATAACACGATCCCTCGCGGCGTTGCGGAATTCTCGCTCTCAGCGCCAGCCCGCCGGGCCGCCGGCGAGGTGGCGCACCGCGAGGCCTACGGCGTATGCGCCCAGCACGAGCCCCGCCGCCGATGGTAGGAAGAGCAGGACTGCCTAGCCGTTTCCGCCGAACAGGAAGTATCCGCCGAGGACGCCCATCCCGACTCCGATGCGCAGCATCAGCCAGCCGATGATGGCGAATACCACGACGAAGAACGGCTGCGCCCGAATCATTTCGCGGACCTCGCTCATGCTTCCACGGCCGAGTGTCCCCTTGCGGACGTGCGGATCCCGTATGAAGCGATCAGAGGTATGGCATGAATCGGACTTCGAACTGACGGCCTCGCCCTGCCTATGTGCCCGCTCCAACGGCGTCAATACGCTGGACCAGTCTCTCGAGGATGGCCTTGCGCGAGCGCAACAGGTCTTTGAAGTCCGAGTTGTCCGTGTCGTAGATCTCCATGCGCAGGTTCCCCTGCGCCTCATGCAGCAACTGCGCAATCAGGTCAAGTTCTTCTTGGTCGAGGTGCAGTTCCATGCGTACCTCCGCTTCCGCGGTCTAGGCCCTGGCGCCGGCGGGCGCCGCCAGCGCGGCGTCTTCGGCCACGACCACCGCTGCTCGCAAGAGTCCATCGAGCAGTTGACGAGCGACAAACGGGGCCTCGAACGCGGGCCACGGGCCGCGCAGCACGGCAAGCAGCCGCTCCGTCTGACCCCGCAAGGCGGGCGGGGTCACGCGTCGCAGCACGATCCGCGCGGCGTGGTGGAAGCCCGCCGACGGGGGCTCGGTCGCGATCGCCTGAAGCGTCGGCCCCAGTGCGGCCGCGCCGCGCGCCGACAGCTCATACGCGACGGCGAGGCGTGTCGTGGGGTCGTCGTCGTTCAAGCCGGCCACGAGCACCGGAAGGGCCTCGACGCCGCTCAACCGGCTGGTCGCCCGGTACGCGTACCAGCGCACCGTGGCGTCGTGGCTCCGAGTGAGTTGGCGGAGGACCGGCAGAGCCCGCTCGCCGAAGTCGACTAGGGCGCGAAACGCCTCGGAACGGACTTCTGGGTTGCTGTCGTGCCGGAGCAGGGACTCCGCCTCGGCGCTTCCGCGCAGTGGGTCGAGCAGGTGCAGATACGCCCGCGCAAGCGCGGCGCGGAAACGGCCGCGCGACGAGAGCAGACACTGCCGTGCCCGCGTGAGCGCCTCCGCGTCGACGTGGTAGCCCGCGTCGACGAGCGCTGACGCAGCCGCCGTCACCTCCTGGCAGTCATCCGATCCGAGTTCGTCTTGCCACTGGCTCAGTACGCCGATCATCATGCACCGCGGTTCGCCTTGGCGCCTCGCGCCGGGATGGCGCGTCAGGGCGCTTCCCCAACGTACGCTGCGCCCCGGACGCCGCACGTGTGAGTGCACACAAACACCACGCGGCGCCGCTGGGTCGACGTCGCCCGGCGCCTACATCGCTACGCGGACAGCCAGACGCTTCGTCAGGACGATGTCGCCCTCTGGCAGATACCCCATGCGGGCGACGAGGGCGAAACCGTCAGGCTGTTCCTCGTCCACCATGACATGGACGTGCCGTGCGCCGGCCTCCACCAGGTACTCTTCGGCCTCGCCGATCAGCTGCTTACCGATGCCCTCGCGACGCCGGTCGGGGCTCACGGCGAGGTGGTAGATGTACGCGCGCCATCCGTCATACGTTGCGACGACCGCGCCGACGATCGCGCCCGCGTCTTCTGCGACCAGGATTGCCGACGTAGGACCGCGAAGCAGCGCGTCCCACTCGTCAGGCGTCGCCTGGCTCAGGTCGGCGGCGGCCCAGATCTTCAGCACCATGTCGTGGTCGAATGATTCGGCCGGTCGGATCGTAATCATGACCGTCTCCTCTGCGTCGTGCCGCCACCGGTGCAGCGCTCGGCTGAGCGCCTGCCACCCGTGCGTACTCGCGCATGAGATCGTGCCACTCGCCGGGAGGCCCCACAACGTCGCACTTGCGCGCGCAAGCACGGACGGGCGAACAGGCTTCGCGACGGTGCCGGACCCAGCGGGCGAGGCCTCTACAGGCTGCCGATGATCGTGCGGAACTCTTCTTCTGTGAACGCCTTCATCGTGTGCGTGCGGACGTTCCCCAACGTCCCGTTGCCAAGCAGGATGCGGGCGGCCGTCGCGTCGTCCGCGACCTCGATCAGCGACGCGATGTCCCACTCACCCATCAGCATGTAGAAGAAGATGACGCGTCCGCCGGCGGTCTGGACCGCCTGTTTGAAG
>SCTU01000015.1 GCA_004297315.1 Dehalococcoidia bacterium
ACGCAGTGCTGGCTGCCGGGATCAACTTCATCGACACGTCGATTGACTATGGCCGCAGTGAAGAGTTGATCGGCCGCTGCATTGCGCCGCGCCGCGCCGAATACTTTCTGGCCTCGAAATGCGGCTGCGTCCCGGGCGGCTCCGCTGGCGACCACGTACACACCGCCGCAAACATTCGGGCCGGCGTCGAGAACTCGCTTCGCCTGCTCAAGACCGACTACCTCGACCTCGTCCAGTTCCACCGCAGCCGGGCCGAGGCCGAGTTCAAGGAGCACGGAGCGTTGCAGGAACTCCTCCGGCTTCGCGACGAGGGAAAGGTCCGGTTCGTCGGCGTCTCGGGCACCCTGCCGAACATGCGCGAGCAGGTCGACCTCGGCGTGTTCGATGCGTTCCAGGTGCCCTACTCGGCGCTGCAGCGCGAGCACGAGGCCGTGATCGCGAAGGCGTCGGCGGCGGGCGCCGGCATCATCATTCGTGGCGGCGTCGCACGCGGGGCGCCGAGCGACTGGCAGCGGGAGTACTACATGCTCCCCCGGGAGACGATGCAGGACCGGTGGGAGGTCTCGGGGCTGGACGAACTGCTGGCCGAGGGGATGACGCGGATGGAGTTCATGCTCCGCTTCACGCTGTCGAACCCGGATCTCGACACGACGATCGTAGGCACGAAGAACGTCGAGCATCTCGCGGCGAACGTGCAGGCGGCCCTCGCTGGCCCGTTGCCGTCAGACGTGGTGGACGAAGCGAAGCGGCGGCTGTCCGCCGCGGGATCGGTTTCCGAACCCGCGTAGGACTCGCCGGCTCACATGAACCCTCGGGCGGTGCCCGCGCGACTCATCACGACGTGTGCTGAAGATTCCCGCGAGCGCGAACGTCAGGACAATGCTTGCGAGCGCTGCCCAGAGTCTGCGGTGCGTTGCTGCATGACGCCGGCGGCCGTCCGACTCGTCCACGTCGTACCCCTGCCGGGCTTTGGCCGCCAAAGGCCGGCCCGTTGGGGCGGGTCCGACCTCATCTTCAAATCTCCCCTCCATGAGGTTCGTTGGCGAGTAACGTCCGGCAACACAATCGCTACAAATCCGTCCGATAGGCCGGCAGGCGATCGGATCGCTCCCGTTTGGGTTGTCAGAACTTTGTGACCTGTTATCTAACCTCCCGCACAAGTATTTGAGGGCGCCCCTCCCACACTTCATGCAGTCGCCTGCACAGAGGGAGGTCCGTCACGAAGTACATCTGGTCGACGGCGCGTCAGTGGGTGCGGGAGATCTCGAATGATGGGATTGGCGATCTCGCAGCGGGGGTCTCGTACAGGTTCCTGCTCGCGCTGTTCCCGTTCTTCATCTTTGTGGCGGCGCTCGGTGCGTTCGTCAGTCGGGTTGCGGGTATCGACGACCCCTCGGCCCAGATCGTCGAGCGGTTGGCGGCGACGATGCCGGCAGACGCTCGCTCCGTGCTCACGGACCAACTGGACGCTGTGCTCGGCGAGCAGCAGGCCGGTCTGCTGTCAGTAGGCATTCTGGGCGCAATGTGGGCGGCGGCAGGCGGCATGAGTGCGCTCATGCGGGCGATGAACATCGCGTACGACGTCCCCGAAACCCGGCCGTGGTGGAGCCGTCTGGGGATCGCGCTCGGCCTCACGCTGCTGGCCGGTGCGCTGCTGATCGTCGCGTTCACGCTCGCGGTGGCGGGCGCAGCGCTGATTTCGGCGCTCGCGGACGCGGCCGGCCTCGGCGACGGCATCACCACGGCGCTTGCCGTGTTGCGTTGGGTGGCGGTGGCCGTGCTGCTGCTCGTGGCGACTGCTTTCCTCTTCGCGGTTACGCCTGACGCGCACCTGCCGATCCGCTGGATCACGCCGGGCGCCACCGCCTTCATTCTGGCGTGGCTGCTCACGACCATCGGTCTCGGGTGGTACGTCTCGAATTTCGCCTCGTACAACGCCACGTACGGCACGCTCGGCGGCGTCGTCATCCTCCTGCTGTGGTCCTACCTCACGGCCTACGTTCTGCTGGCAGGCGCCGAACTGAACGCGCTTCTCGCGCGCCTGAACGGTGAACGACTGGCACAGCGCGAGGACGAAGTGGCGGCGATGCCCCGAGCGTCCGAGGTCGGTCGCGGTGCGCAGGCCGGTGCCGAAGCCCCGGGTTCGCGGCGGCCGCCTCCGCGTCCCGCTGCGGTTTCGCCCGAGACCGTCGCGGCCCGGCGAGGCCTGGGCGCACGGGCGGCGGGCGCGCTGGTCGCTTTCGTCGCGTTGACGCGGGTCATCCCCCGTCTTGCGCGCGGTGAGCGCTGAGCGGAGTGAAGGCAGCAAAGCAAGCGGCATTTCGAGAGGAGTCTGCGATGGCCGAGGAACGCAGGTTGGGCGGCGATTCTGCCGATGGCATCGAAGGGCTGGCCGGGCAAGCGAAGGCTGCCGGGTCAGCGGCGATGGAGCAGGCCCAGGAACTGGCGCCGAAGGCCCGAGAGACGGCCTATTCGGCGGCGGAGTCCGGCCGCGAGGGCGCTGCGGACGCGATCGAGCGGGCCGCGACGCAGATCGAGGGCCGCGTCGGTGGCGTGGAGGGCATGCCTGCCAAGGCGGCCGGCCGCGCGGCCCAGGGGATGCATGTCGCGGCTGAGTACCTCGAACACCACGAGACCGCCGAGATCATCGACGACGTCGAGCAATACGTGAGGACGCACCCGATGCGCTCGCTGACCGCCGCCGTTGCGACGGGCTTCATCGTGGGACGCGTCCTCCGCTAACGCGGACGAGAGGAAGGGTGACCCATGGCGATCGAGCAGCGACGGACCGAAGAATCCGGCGCGGCCGGAGGCCTCGCGGACGACTGGCGACGCATCCAGGCCGAAGTCCGTTCGGTAGGCGCTTCTGTCGGCAGCATCAGCGACGAGTTGCGCGTCCTCGTCTCGCGCGAGCAGGACCTCGCCCGCGCGGAGATCGCCGACAACGTGGCGGCCGTGCGTGGGGCGAGTATGTGGACGGTCGCGGCGGCATTTGCGGGCGTTGCGGTGGTCGTCTTCGCGGGGCTGGCGATGATGTTTGGGCTCGCCACGGTCATCGAACTGTGGGCGGCGGCGCTGGCGACGGCGCTGGCGTTTGCCCTGATCGCAGGGCTCCTCGGCATGCTGGCCATGCGTCGAGCGCGCGAATTCAGCCTGCTGCCGAAACACACGCTGCGGTCCGTACAGGAGGATGTCACATGGGCGCGAAAACAGTTCAAGCGGAACGCCGCGTCGTAGAGCAGCGCGCGCGCATCGCGGAGATGCTCGACGACCTCGAACGCCGTGTCGGGGCAGACGTCGAGGGTGTCCGTCACGACGTTTCCGAGCGGGTGTCGGGGATCAGCGCCCGGGCGACCGGTGCCGCGCAACGAGTGCCCGGGGCGGAAAACCTCACGTCCCAGGTCACCGAGCACCCGCTCGTCTCGCTGCTCGGAGGCTTCGGCGCCGGCGTTGCCCTGGGGATGGCGTCGGGCGGCGCGGACGTCGACGGCCCACCGTCGCCATTGGCGGAGCCGGTCAGTCGCGGGCAGCGTGACGGACATGCGGGCGGGTTCGTCGGGGCGATCTCAAGTGTCGCGATCGGCGCGATGGCAGGCCCGCTACGCCAGGAGATGCAAACGCTCGTGCGGCAGGCCGCCTCCGGGTTCCTCGGCACCGAGCCGCGGGATGAACCCCGTGCGGGCACCCAAGCAGCGAGCGCTTCGCCCCCGCCGCTCCGCGAGGCATCGAGCCCAGAGGCGCAGCCGTCGAGCGCGCCTGAGCGTACCTGAGCCGCTCAGGCGGCCGGTGTCACGCGCGCGAGCCACGCGACGACCGGCCCTTTCATGAAGTCGAGCGCCTGCCGGCTCAGGACGAGGCCCCAGTGCGACGCCTCCGGGACGAAGAGCCGGTCCGCCTCGAAGGGAAACTGGTCGTAAGTCGCGGGCCGGAACTGGCGGTCGCTTCCGCCGATGATGAGCAAAAGCGGCACCGCAATGCGCGCCACAGGCACGCCCGCCGAACGCTCGTCTCGGGCGCGTCGCGAGTCCAGACTCAGCGATCGCAGGGCGAGTTGGCGGGCCTCGATGTCGAGGTCGGGCATCCCGCGTTGCTGTTCGGGGTCGAGGCTGGTGATCCCGTACTCGGAGGCGTCGAAGACGCCGCGGCGGATCTCGACGTCGGGGTTGCGGACTCGCGCTGGCGGGCTGGGCGCCAGGGCGATGCAGGCGGCGCTCGGCGCGACCTCGGCGAAACGCAGGGCAAGCAGTCCGCCCATGCTCCAGCCGAGGACGACGGGTGGCGCAGGCAGCGTCCGGGCGACGCGACGGACGTCTTCGAGGTAGTCGTCCATTCCCACGTCGGAGAGGTCGACGGGGTCACTTGCCCCGTGCCCGCGGAGGTCGAGTGCGATGGACGACCAGCCGCCCTCCGCGAGCAGCGTCTGCCACCGTTGCCAGATCGGTCCGCTGCTCACCGACCCGTGGACCAGCAGCACGGAGTTAGGCCGAGGGTGGAGCGCGACCGTCTCATACACGTGCAAATGCATCTGGGTGTGGCCCGTCAGCGGACGAGGCCGGGCACCGTCACGGTGAAGAACTCCGTCAACAACGCCGCCATCTCGCCCGGAAGGTCGATGTTCGGCGAGTGGCCCGTGCGGTGATAGACGTGGAGGAAGCGGTTCCCTTCCGGGAGGGCGAGGTACTCAGCAAGGATGTGCGGGACGCCGACGGTCGTG
>SCTU01000224.1 GCA_004297315.1 Dehalococcoidia bacterium
ACGCGACGCTCTTCGCGCGCCTGCAGGATCGCCTCTTCGTCGACGGGGCGACGGTATTCGATGCCGGCGCGGTGGAAGCGGAAGCCGAGGTCGGCGCAGGTCTTCAGCGCGGGCTTGATGTCCGGGCGCACCGTGATCCGCGCACGGGTGGCACCCTGCGAGGCGTGCCGGTACGCCGCGGCCGCGAGCACGAGCCGGCCGTAACCGTTCCCCCACGCATCCGGGGCGACGCAGGCCGCGAGGATCTCGCCCTCGGAGCCCTCGACTGCGCCGTTCATCGCGAAGGCGACGACCTTGCCGCCCTGCTCGAGCGCGCCGGCCCACGTGACCTCTTCGACCATTGCCTCGAAGGTACGTTCGCCGTCGTTCAGATCTCCGTAGGCGTCCGACCAGATCTCGGCGAATGCGTCGAGGTCGTCGTCCGTGGCGCGGCGCATCCGCACGCTGTCCGGGAACTCCGGGACCTTCGCGGGGTCCAGGTCGGGGTGGAGCATCTCCATCCACTCGGCGAACTTGAAGAAGTCCGCGGCGTTCAGCATCGGGTCGAACCAGTCGCGGTTCTGCACGCCGACGAGGTCGAGGCGGATGTGGTCGGCCTCATCCGGATCGATCTTCTTGCGGATCTCCGTCCACATCTTGGGGAAGAGCACGCGCATCGATTCGATGTCGTTATAGGCCCAGTGGAGGTGGTACTGGCCGCGCTGGTGCACGAGCAGCATCTCGCCGCGCTCGTTCGTCAGGTGCACCGCGCCGGGCGTCTGCAGCAGGCGCTCGCGTTCGCGCGGCCGCAATAGTGCGTTGCGCAACTGGAACGGCTGGGCTTCGGCGATTCGCTGCCGTTCGTTCATTGAGGCCACTCCGACTCGAATACGAACGCGGCCGGCCCGGTGAGGATCACCGGGCCTTTGCCGCCCCACTGGATGCGCAGCGTGCCGCCCGGAAGGCTCACCTGCACGTCGTCGTCCGCCTGCCCGCGCGTGCGCGCGGCGACCATCACGGCGCAGGCGCCGGAGCCACATGCCTGCGTCTCGCCCACGCCGCGCTCCCACACGCGCATCTCGATGTGGGAGCGGTCGAGGACGCGCACCACCTCGTAGTTCGTGCGGTGCTTGAAGGCGGGATGGTGCTCCATCTGCGGACCGATCCGCTCCAGCGGGTAGTCCTTCGGGGAGCCGTCGATGAATTGCACCGCGTGCGGGTTCCCCATCGAGACGAGCGCGACCCGCTGCGTGCTGGTGCCGGCCGCGTCCTTGGTGGTGACCTCGAAGTCGAGCACAGGGGCGGGGCGGTCGATCATCACGCCCGACGCCCGCGGGTCGAGATCGGGGACCGCCGCCTCTACGCGCACGTGGGTGACGAGTCCATCCGGGCCTCGGGTGGCGACCGTGGGGATCAGCCCGGGGCCGGTCTCGACGAGGACGCGGCCGTCCGGCGCGGCCACAAGGACGCGATCGAGGCAGAACTTGGTGAAGCAACGGATGCCGTTCACGCACATCTCGCCGTCGGAACCGTCGGCGTTGAAGATGCGCATCTTCCGGTCGGCGGCCTTCGAGGGTTGGACAAGAATCAGGCCGTCTGCGCCCACGCCCTGGTGGCGGTCGCAGATCTCGATGGCGAAGGCGCCCCACGCCTCGTCCGAGATGTCGAGGCGATCCGTCTCGGCGACGACAAAGTCGTTGCCCGCGCCGTGCATCTTCCAGAACGGGAACGGCCGCCCCGTGGGGTTCGGCATCCTCGGCCCTCCGGTGGGGGTGTGGGCAATCATGGTACGGGGGCGCGTGCTGCCCGCTCAACCGCGGCGACCGTAGCCTCGATATCGTCCCCGGGCACCCACTCGATGCGCGGGTCGTCCAGACGGAACCACGCCGCCTGCATCCGGATCAGCCGGTGGGTGGCAATCTGTGTCTGCCGGACCGCCTCCGCCTCCGAAAGCCGTCCGTCGATCACGCCGAGCGCCTCCCGGTAGCCGATCGAGGAGAGCGCGGGGAAGCCGCGGCCGTACCGCTCGGCGAGCGAGCGCGCCTCCTCCACGAGTCCGGTCTCGAACATCGCATGTACTCGTGCGTCGGCACGCGCATGGAGCACCGCACGGTTCCAGTGCAGGCCGATGGCCCGCCACGTGAACCCGAGGTCGCGTGACTCGCGTGGCGGCACCGGCGCGCCGGTGACCGTCACCACCTCCAGCGCGCGCACCACGCGGCGGACGTTTCGTGCGTCGATGCGCGCTGCGGACGCCGGGTCGAGCGCCGCGAGCCGGGCGTGCAGCGCCTTGGCGCCCCGCTCGGCCGCGTACGCCTCGAACTCCGCGCGCAGGGCGGGGTCTGGCTCGACCGCCGGTATCGACTGCCCGTCGAGGAGCGCCCACACGTACTGGCCGGTGCCGCCGACCAGCAATGGGAGTCTGCCGCGCGCCCAGATGCCGTCGAGCGCGGCGTGCGCGTCCGCAAGCCAGTCAACGACGGCGTACGGCTGATCCGGTGCGACGATGCCGACGAGGTGGTGGGGCACGGCGGCGAGTTCCGCCTCGGTGGGGGCTGCGGTGCCGACGCGCATCTCGCGCCGCACCTGCCTCGAGTCCGCCGACACGATCTCGACGCCACAGGCGAGGCGTCGCGCGGCCTCGATCGCCACCGCCGTCTTGCCGGCGGCGGTGGGCCCCACGATGGCGACCACATGGTGCGGGTGGGGCATAAGGCGCTACGCGGCGGCGACCGCGCGGCAGATCGCGGCGAAGGCCGCGGCATCGAGCGATGCCCCACCCACGAGCGCGCCGTCGATGTCCGGCTGCTTCGCGTAGCCCTCGATGTTGGCGGCGTTCACCGACCCGCCGTACTGGATGCGACAGCCATCTGCGGCCGGGGCGCCGAAGCGCTCGGCGAGCATGGAGCGGACGAGCGCACAGCGCGCCTGGGCGTCCTCTGGTGAGGCAGCGAGGCCGGTGCCGATCGCCCAGACCGGCTCGTAGGCGATCACGACCTCCGGGGGCAGGCCGTGGAATCCACGGAAGCCATCGTCCAGTTGCCTCCGCAGCACGTCCGCCGTGCGGTCGGACTCCTCGCGACGTTCCCCCACCGCGAGGACCGGCCGCAGTCCGGCTGCGACCACGGCGCGCAGCTTGGCGTTCGTCTCCTCCGCCGTCTCGCCAAAGACGTGTCGGCGTTCCGAGTGGCCCACGATCACCCAGGAGGCGACCCCGGCCAGCATCGGCGCGCTGATCGCGCCCGTGAACGCGCCCTTCGGCTCCCAGTGCACATCCTGCGCGCCCACTTCGATGTTTGAGCCGGCGAGGGCGTCGGCGACGTCGCCAAGCCACGGGCTGGGGGGAAACACGACGACCTGCGCACCCGGGAGGCCGCCTAATTCGGCGCGGAGCGCCGCCACGAGCACGCGCGCCTCGGTCCGGGTCGTGTGCATCTTCCAGTTCCCGCCGACGACCGGCAGGCGGCGGGCCATCGCTATGCGCCGAACTTCGCGAGGCGCCCGGCGTGCCCGAAGGCGATCGGCAGCACTTCCTTCGCCGGGAACGTCCCCAGTTCGCCCTCGCGCGCGGAGACCTCGTTGAAGTGGTGCAGGTGGTCGCGGCGGACGTTCTGCCCCCAGATCACGATAGGCACGGGGTGGAACGAGTGCGCAGCCATCATCGCTGGCGTCGAGTGGTCGCCCGTGACCACGAGGACGTCCGGCCCGAGTGCCTGAATCTGCGGCACGGCCTTGTCGAACGCCTCAATGGCGTCGCACTTGCGATGGAAGTCGCCGTCTTCGCCGGCCGAGTCGGTGTACTTGTAGTGCAGGAAGAAGAAGTCGTACTCGTCCCAGTGCGCGCGGATCGCGGCGATCTGCTCGCCGATATCATGGCCGCCGTCGAGGGCGTCCATCCCGACGAGTCGCGCGACACCGCGATACATCGGGTAGACCGTGACGGCGGCGGCACGCAGTTTCCACAGTTCAGGGAACGGCGGCACGTTCGGGCGGCCCGACCAGCCGCGCAGCAGCACGCCGTTCGCGCGCTCCGCCTCTGCGAGCATGGCGGTGGCTTGCGTCACCCATTCTCGGACGAGTCCCGCGGTGTGTTCGCCCTCCGGAGTGATCGCCGCGCTCACAATTGGTGAGACGCCCTCGCGCTGCGGGTCGGTCTCGGTGATCTGGTCGGAGAGCCCCGGCCCGCGCAGGACGAGGACGAAGCGCTGGTCCTGCACGACCTGCACGAAGGTCTCGACGCCGGGCAGCGTGATCGTCTGCAGCCGCTCGCAGATCGCCCGCGTCTCCTCGGTCGGGAGCCGGCCGGCGCGCCGGTCGGTGATCCGGCCCTCGACGTCCAGGGTGCAGAGGTTTCCGCGGGCAGTGATGTCCTGCGGCCCGATCTCGAAGCCGATGCCCGTCGATTCGAGCGCGCCCCGTCCGATTTCGAAGGCCAGCGGGTCGTAGCCGAAGAGCGCCATGTGGCCGGGGCCGGACCCCGGCGTGATCCCGTATCCCACGGGGAGCGTGCGGCCGATACAACCGTCGCTGACCAACCGGTCGAGGTGGGTCGTCCGCGCCTCTTCGAGTTCCGTGCGGCCGCGCGGCCCGGGCATCCCGCCCAGGCCGTCCAGGACGCAGAGGATCACCTTTGAATCGGCCGGCTGGGAGAGTCGTCGGATCAGGTCGAGTTCCATGGTCGGATCGTAGCCGCGTGCCTCCCTGACCGCCCGTGCCTACTCGACGCAGTCGCGCAGGACGGCGACGCCCGGCAATGTCCGGCCTTCGAGCATCTCAAGCGATGCCCCGCCTCCGGTCGAGACGTGGGAGATACGGTCGCTCACCCCGGCGCGCGCCACGGCGGCGGCCGTCTCGCCGCCGCCGACCACGGTCGTCGCCCCCACGAGGTCGGCGAGGATGCGCGCCACGTCGATCGAGCCCTTGTCGAACGGCGGACGCTCGAAGAAGCCGATCGGGCCGTTCCAGACGACGGTCTTCATCGGGGCCAGCGCCTCGCGGATGTCGTCCAGGGTCTGGCGGCCGAGGTCCAGGATGCGCCATCCCGGCGGGACACGGTTCACGGAGACGGTGTTGATCCGCTCGCCGGCCGCGTTCGCGATCACGACGTCGGTCGGCATGAGCAGGCGGAGGTCGTCCCTGCGCGCGGCCTGCCGCATGATTTCGAGCGCGTCCTCGATCCGCTCGTCCTCGACCAGCGACGCACCGACGTCGATGCCCTGGGCCTTGAGGAAGGTGTTCGCGATCCCGCCGCCGATGCAGATCAGGTCGGCTTGCGCGCTCAGGTGCCGCAGGATGGCGAGTTTCTCCGAGACCTTCGCCCCGCCGAGGATGATCGCGAAGGGCCGCTCGGGGTTCTCGGCGACGCGGCCGAGGTAGTCCAGCTCACGTTCCATGAGCAGGCCGGCGACCGCCGGCAGATACCCCGCGATCCCCACCACGGAGGCATGCGCACGGTGCGCCGTGCCGAAGGCGTCCGAAACGAAGATGTCCGCCAGCGAGGCCAGTTTCCGGGAGAACTCCCGATCGTTCGCCTCCTCCTCGGCGTAGAAACGGACGTTCTCCAGGAGCAGCACGTCGCCCGGCTGCATCGCTGCAACCGCGTGTTCGACCTCTGGGCCGATGCAGTCCCGCACGGACTTCACCGTCTTCCCGAGTAACGTCGAGAGGTGCCGGGCGACCGGCTCGTTCCGCAACTCCTCCACCACTCGCCCGCCGGGGCGGCCGCGGTGCGAGCAGACGATGACCTTTGCCCCGCGTTCCTGCAGGTCCCGGATGGTGGGAAGGGACTCCCTGAGGCGGAAGTCGTCCAAGATCGCGCCGTCGTCGAACTGCACGTTGTAGTCGACGCGCAGGAAGACGCGCTGGCCGGTGACCTCAATGTCGCGGATGGTCTGCTTCTGCACGCGGTACCTCGGGTAGTGCGGGGGAGCGCACGGACTGCCGGATGATACGGACGCCCGGATTCGAGCGGCAACGCGCAGCCATGCCCCTGCCCCCGATATCAAACATTATGTAACGCTCAGACGCTATGTGACTCGTGCCACGGCGGCCTGTGCGAATTCGGCGCAGAGGGCGACCACCTCGGTGGCCACACCGGCGTCACGCAGCGCGTCGAGTCCCGCCGACTCTTCCTGCCGGGCCATGGCCAGCGTGCGCTCTCGGGCGCCCGTCTCGGCCACCAGCGCAGCGAGGGGCGCTACGTCCTCCCCGGGCCTCGAGGGCTGCCCGTACGCCCGGCGGAGTTGCGCGGAGGCGTCCCCGCCGGCCTCGAGCGCGACGATCACGGGACAGGTCATCTTGCGAGAGAGGAGATCGTCGCCGACGGGCTTCCCCGTGATGGCGGAATCTCCCCAGATGCCCAGGATGTCGTCGACCGCCTGGAAGGCGAGGCCGATGTGGCGGCCGAAGGCGCGGAACGCCTCGACGATGGATGCGTCGGCCCCGGCGATGGTCGCGCCCATCGCGAATGGGGCGGCGAACATCGCGGCCGTCTTTCCGCCCGCCATCCGCCAGTACTCCTCCAGCGACACGTCGCTCCGCGTCTCGAAGGACATGTCGAGGTACTGGCCCTCGACGAGCCGCATGCACGCCTCGTCGAGTTCGCGCATGGCCGCGACCGCCCGCCCGGCCGGCACGCCGGCTTCCAAGAGCCGGTACATCGCGAGGCGGGCGAGCGTGAACATGCCGTCGCCCGTGTTGATCGCCTGGGCGACGCCCGCGAACGTCCAGACGTTCGCGCGGCCCCGCCGGAAGTCGCTGCGGTCCTCCACGTCGTCATGGAGCAAGGAGAAGTTGTGGACGAGCTCGACGGCCGCAGCCGCTGGCGCCGCCTGCTCCGCGCGCCCCCCGCACGCCTCGGCGGCCAGGAGCACCGCCACCGGCCGCAGCAGCTTCCCCCCCGAGGACTGTTCCGCGTTGCCCTCGATGTCCTCCCAGCCGAGGTGGTAACGCATCCAGGCGTGGAGGGCGTCCGGGGCGCCGCCGACGGCGGCGCGCATCTCCTCGCGTGCGAGGGCGCGGTAGCGTTCGGCTCGAGCGGACAGGCCCTCGGTCATGCGGGCTCCGTGGCACGGGGCGTGCCGCTGGAGGCGAGGACGAGGCGCGTCTCCGCGGCGGCTTCGATGGCGGCGCGAGTGTAGAGCAGCGGTCGGTAGCGCCCCGCGAGGTAGTCAGCGATGCAGTCGTCGTATCGGGGATGGCCGGGGATGCCGCTGTTGCCGGTCGCGAGCATGAAGCACCCTCGGTCCC
>SCTU01000225.1 GCA_004297315.1 Dehalococcoidia bacterium
AATGCCGACAAGTGTGCTGCTCAGAAATACCTCGTCGAACGACAGACCATCGACGTTCGGCTGTAGTTCCTCTTGCGTCGCCCAACCAAACCAGACTTCGCTGGTGAACAGGCCGCTGAGGAAATAGGACACCGCGGCGACCAACCACAGCCAATGTGTGGCCGCCTTCCACATCACAAACTGGGCGATGACGCCGAATCCGAGCGACATACCCACCAGGAGCGCGAGGCCTCGCGGTCCGAGATCCCATTCCATGATGCCGGCTCCCTTCTCGCCTGCCCTCACTGCCCCATTTGACCTGGCTTCCTCACGAGAGGCGGATGTGGCAGCGCCACGAGATCGCCCCGCGCCGGAGGAAATCAGCCCAGCATCTCCCGTCAAGGGTGACCTGCCGGCGTCCGATCCTCCAATGACGTTTGGCGCGACTCGGTCGTGACGAACGTCCTCGCCGGACGAGCCCGACGGAATACTGAAGGATGACTGACCGGTCGCGTGCCACGCCCGCGCCGAGCTGCCTACATGGAACTGCAACGCCCGGGCGAGTCGATCTGTGCTTTCCTAGTTCGGCCTGTGATGCAGTCACAGGCCGGCTAGAGGACGCGTCCGGATGGGGCAAGTGGTTCGTCGGACGCCTCACACGCGGCACTGATCGACTCGGAGGAGACATCGATGACAACCCAACTCAACCCGTACCTCAGCTTTCGCGACGACGCACGTCAGGCGATGGACTTCTATCGAGAGATCTTCGGTGGGACGCTCACGGTCTCCACGTTCGCCGAGTTCCACGCGTCGCCTGACCCCGGCGAGGGCGAAAAGGTGATGCACGCTGCGCTCGAGGCGCCGAACGGCATCACCTTCATGGCCTCGGACACGCCCAACGGCATGGAATATCGCCCGGGGAGCAACATCTCGATGTCGCTCAGCGGGGACGACGAGAAGGTCTTGCGCGGCTACTTCGAGCGGCTCTCCGCCGGCGGTACCGTGACGATGCCGCCCGAGAAGGCGCCGTGGGGGGACACATTTGGCTCTTGCACGGATCGGTTCGGGGTGAACTGGCTCGTGAACATTACGAGCCCGGTGCCCCAGGCCACGCAGCAGGCCGGGTAGCGGCGCGCGAGTCCCCGCTCCGATGGTGAGCGGGCGCGGCATCGGAGCCAAGCCGTTTGGGTGCCTCTGTGTCTTCGACCCCTGAGTGCACAACGACGAGTCCATCCAGGCCGGAGGTCCTATGAGAACACTCATCGTTTCCGAGTTCGTGTCGCTCGACGGAGTGATGCAGGCGCCCGGTGGACAGGACGAAGATCGCGACGGTGGGTTTGAGTACGGAGGCTGGACGATCCCCTTCTGGCATGACTCAATCGGCGAGTCCTTCGCAACTCTGATGAAGGACTGCGACGCGCTCTTACTCGGCCGGATGACCTATGTCACCCATGCCGAGGCGTTCGAGCCGATGCCCGCCGGCGATCCGTTTGGCGACATGATGAACAGGCCGAAGAAGTACGTTGTGTCCCGGACGCTCACGCATCCCATCTGGCGTGACACGACCATCATCCGCGAGAACGTGATCGACTCGATCCGCGCGCTGAAGGATGCCCCCGGCAAGAACATCCTCACCGACGGAAGCAGCCAACTCGTCCACGCCATGATCGCAAGCGACCTGGTCGACGAGCTGCACCTCCTCCTGTATCCACTCATCCTCGGGAGCGGAAAGCGCGCGCTCCCCAATGGAGCGCATCGCCTCTTCTCGCTGAAGTCCACAACCCCCTACCCAACAGGGGTCGTCGGCCTCCACTACGTGCGCACCAACGGCTAGCGTGCCCGCATCCGCGCACCCCGGTCGCGTGTCATTTCGCCCAAGTGGCGCTTGGGCGGGCTACTGAGACAGGTAGAGGCTCCCGCCTTTCGCACGGAATTCATCGGCCTTCTCGATGAGTCCAACCTCGAGTACCTCATCCTCGCCGATGCCGTGGGTGCGGGCGTATTCGCGTACGTCCTGCGTAATGCGCATGCTGCAGAACTTCGGCCCGCACATCGAGCAGAAGTGTGCGGTCTTCGCCGGCTCGGCCGGGAGCGTCTCGTCGTGGTAGGACGATGCGGTGTCCGGGTCCAGCGAGAGGTTGAACTGATCGCGCCAGCGGAACTCAAAGCGTGCCTTGGAGAGGGCGTCGTCGCGTACCTGCGCCCCAGGATGCCCCTTGGCGAGGTCGGCGGCATGGGCGGCGATCTTGTATGTGATCACACCGGCCTTCACATCCTCGCGGTCAGGCAGACCAAGGTGCTCCTTCGGTGTCACATAGCAGAGCATCGCGGTGCCGTACGAGGCGATCATCGCCGCGCCGATCGCGGAGGTGATGTGGTCATACCCCGGCGCGATGTCCGTGGTGAGCGGGCCGAGCGTGTAGAACGGCGCCTCGTGGCAGACCTCGAGTTCGAGGTCCATGTTCTCCTTGATCTTGTGCATCGGGACGTGGCCGGGGCCCTCGATCATCACCTGCACGTCATGCTTCCAGGCGATCTCCGTCAACTCGCCAAGGGTGCGCAACTCCGCGAACTGCGCCTCGTCGTTCGCGTCCGCGATGCACCCGGGGCGGAGGCCGTCGCCGAGCGAGATGGCGATGTCGTACGCCTTCATGATCTCGCAGATCTCCTCGAAGTGGGTGTAGAGGAAGTTCTCCTCGTGATGCGCCAGGCACCAGGCGGCCATAATCGAGCCACCGCGGGAGACGATGCCCGTAACGCGACGTGCGGTCAGCGGGATGTAACGAAGTCGCACACCCGCATGGATCGTGAAGTAGTCGACGCCCTGCTCCGCCTGCTCGATGAGTGTGTCGCGGTAGACCTCCCACGTCAGGTCCTCGGCGCTGGCGACCTTTTCCAACGCCTGGTAGATCGGCACGGTGCCGATCGGGACCGGACTGTTGCGCACGATCCATTCGCGTGTCGTGTGGATTCCGCGGCCGGTCGAGAGGTCCATCACCGTGTCGGCGCCCCAGTGCGTCGACCAGGTCAACTTCTCGACCTCCTCCTCGATCGAGGACGCGACGGCGGAGTTGCCGATGTTCGCGTTGACCTTCACGAGGAAGTTGCGGCCGATGATCATCGGCTCGCTCTCCGGATGGTTGAGGTTCGAGGGGATGATGGCCCTCCCGCGCGCGACTTCCTCACGGACGAACTCGGCGGACACGCCTTCGCGAAGCGCGACGAACTCCATCTCCGGTGTGACGATGCCCCGACGCGCGTAGTGCATCTGCGAAACGTTGGCGCCCTTGCGCGCGCGGAGCGGCCGACGGCGGGTGCCGGGGAACGCTTCGAGCGAAGCGGCGCGCTCGCCACCGTCGTCAAGCAGGGACGGCGGGCGGCCGTCGTACTCCTCGGTGTCGGCGCGTTCAGCGATCCACGCGCCGCGCAGCGGCGCGAGGCCACGACGGACGTCGATGTTCGTCGCGGGGTCGGTGTAAGGGCCGCTCGTGTCGTAGACCGTGACCGGCGCGTTCTGCTGAGGGCCGAACGGGCCCGCCGTCGGGCTCTGCGCGATTTCCCTGACCGGCACACGGATGTCCGGCCGCGAGCCGATCCGATAGCGCTTACTGCTGGACGGGAACGCCCCGGAGCCGTTCGCCTGGTCGCCCGCCTGATGCGTCTGGCTCATCGAGATCTGCCTTCCTGGGCCGGATACGCGGCCGGCTCCACATACATCGCTAGCGCTTCGCAGTAGCGGTCGAGGGCGGCGCGCACGTCCGGCGCGCCGAGAATGCCCGAGACGGCCGCGACACCCGCCGCGCCCGCGCGCAGGCACTCCGCGACCTGTTCCGGGTGAATGCCGCCAATCGCGAAGACCGGCAGCGAGGTGGTGCACGCCACCGCCCTCAGCGCTTCCACGCCGACACCGTCGCCCGGCTTCGATCCCGGCGCATAGACCGCGCCGAACACCGCGAAGTCGGCTCCGGCCTGTTCGGCGACGCGGGCCGCCTCGATGGAGTGCACCGCCGCGCTGCGCCATGCCAGCGCCTGCGGCGGGCGGCTGGCGGGGATGTCAGCCTCCGGCCAATGCACGCCCGAATAGCCGAGGTGCTCCGCGAGCGCGGCATCGCCATTGAGGAGCAGTGGCACGTCGCCGGGCACAGCTTCTCGCGCGCGCGCCGCGAGCTCGCTCGCGTGGGAGCGCGAGACACCCTTCGCGCGCACCTGGATCACGACCGGGCGGCCCACGGCAGCGGCGGCGATCTCCTTGATCAGCGCAAGCCAGCGATCGTCATCGCCGACGTAGTCGCGATCAGCCACAACGACGAGCCGCGCGGGAAAGGGGTACGCGTTGGCGCTCACGGCCATGCCACCCGTCCTGCAGGGCTGATCAGACCCTCCACAGGCGATGAGGCCTCACCGTAGAAGCGCCTCGGCATCCGGCCTGCCAGGAACGCCTCGCGCCCGGCGATCGCGGCGGCGCGCATCGCGCGCGCCATGCGCACCGGCTGCCGCGCTTGCGCGACCGCGGTGTTCATCAGCACACCGTCACAGCCCAGTTCGAACGCGACGGCCACGTCCGAGGCCGTGCCCACGCCCGCATCGACGATCACCGGCACGCCCGCGCGCTCCCTGATCATCTGGATGTTGTGCGGGTTGCGGATGCCGAGACCGGAGCCGATCGGCGCGCCCAGCGGCATCACCGCCACACACCCAATCTCCTCCAGCCGCAGCGCGATGATCGGGTCGTCAGTCGTGTAGGGGAGCACCTGGAACCCGCGCCCGACGAGTTCGCGTGCTGCGACGAGTAACTCCGCGACGTCCGGAAGCAGCGTCTCCTCGTCCGCGATCACCTCGAGCTTCACCAGCGATGTCCCGAGGGCTTCGCGGCCGAGCTCGGCGGTCAGCACTGCCTCGCGGGCGGTGAAACATCCGGCGGTGTTGGGTAGGAGGTGAAGGCCGCGTGCCGTCAGGAGGTCGTACAGGCTTTCTCCATCCTTCGCCTGATTGGGGTCGACGCGTCGCAGGGCGACCGTGACGAGGCCTGTCCCCGACGCGTCGAGCGCATCCAGCAGCACCTGCGTGCTCGGATAACGCGAGGTACCGAGCAAGAGCCTTGAGGACAGCGTGATGCCGGCGAGTTCCCAGCGCTCCTCGCCGGGGAGCGGTGGTGTACGAACCGGTCCTGGCGCATGGTCGTTCATGTCCGCCCCCTCCTCAGCCACCCTGCACCGGACGCACGATCTCGATCACATCGCCCGCCTGCACCGGCGTGTCGCCCCACTGGGCACGCGGCACGATCTCGCCGTTGCGGGCGACTGCGACGCCGCGCGCCCACTCGACCGGCACGAGGTCGGCGAGCGTGGTCCCCGGCCCCAGCGTGCGCGCCTCGCCATTCACGCGCACCGTGACCTCCGTCGCCGCGTCGTTCATCGGGCAACATCCTTCGCGATGAAGCGGCCGGGCGAAAACGGTTCGAGGAGCGCGTCCAAGCGGCCGTCACACATGAGGTCGGCGAGCAACCACGCGGTGATCGGTGCGAGCTCCACCCCATTCCGAAAATGCCCGCTGGCGACGAACAGTCCCGCCCCGTCGACGTTTCCGATGGCGGGCAGGTGGTCCCGCAACGCGGGGCGAAAGCCGACGCCGCACTCGGTGAGTTCCAATTCCGCAATGCCCGGCAGCACCCGTCGCGCCTCGCGCAGCAGGTCGTACACCCCGCCGGCCGTGGGGCGTTCGTCGAACCCTTGCTCCTCCATCGACGCGCCGACCACGAGTTCTCCATCGGCACGCGGCACGATGTACACGTCGGGCGTGCGGACGACGTGGCGCACCAGGCGCTCGCCACGTAGCCGCAGGATTTGCCCCTTCACCGGGCGTAGCGGCAGCGGCAGCAGCGGCAGCCCCGCGATCGGTGAGGCGATCTGCCGCGACCATGCCCCTGCTGCGACGACGACCTGTGTCGCGTGAAGGGTCGAGGCGACGCCCTCGCGTTCGGTGGCAACCGCATAGCCGCCGTCTACACCGGGGGCGACGGCGGTCACCTGCGTACCTTCGAGGAGGACGGCGCCCGCGCGCTCCAGGGCCACGGTGAGCGCGCGCAGCAGGTGTCGAGGGTCCACCTGCGCATCGGGCATCCGCAATGCCCCCGCGATTCCCGGCGCGAGGTACGGCTCCTCCTCCCGCGCCTGGCGTCCTGTCAGTCGCTCGGCGTGGAGACCGCGCTCCCGTTGGAACGCCTCGAGGTGCTCGATGAGCGCCAGATGGTCGCGATGCAGCGCAACCAACAGCGTCCCCGTCGCGTCGTAACCCGTCTCAACGCCGCTCTCGCGCTCGAGCGTCGCAGTCCAGGCGGGATAGGCCTCGTGGCTCGCCAGCGCAAGGTGCGTCAAGCGTGGATCAGTGAGGTCGGCCTCCGACGACGGTGCAAGCATCCCTGCCGCTACGCCCGCCGCCGCACGTTCACCGATCTGCTTGCCCTCGACCACGGTGACACGCTGGCCGCGATGCGCGAGCGCGTGCGCAATCGCAAGGCCGACAATGCCGCCACCGACGACGATCGTGCCCGAGGGTTCCATCAACGGCCTCGCACCGCGGTCGCCACGTCGAGGGCCGCGCGACAACGTCGCGTCGCCGCCAGCGGGTCGTCCGCGAGCAGCACTTCAGACAGAACCGCGACGCCGTACGCACCGGCCGCCATCACCTCGGGGATGCGCTGCGCCGTAATGCTGCCGATGGCGACGACGGGCACCGGAGCGTCCGCGCAGATCCGTCGGAGGGTGTCGAGGCCCATCTCCGGCGCCGGATTCGCCTTGGAGCGCGTGCCGTAGATCGGGCCCACGCCGAGGTAGTCGACCCCGCTCGTCCAGACGCGCGCGGCCTCCTCGTAGGAGTTTGCCGTGCCGCCGATCAGCGCGCCGGCGCCGAGGATGGTGCGCGCCGTCGTGACGTCGAGGTCGTTGCGCCCGAGGTGGACGCCGTGGGCGCCGACTGCGCATGTCACGTCCACGCGGTCGTCGACAATCAGCAACGCCGGCGTACTGACGCAGAGGCTGAGGATGTCGGACGCGACCGCCATCAACTCCCGCGTGGTGATGGCGCGCTTCTCCCGGTATTGCACGGCGTCCGCGCCGCCCTCGATGGCGAGGTGCGCGAGCTCGACGTGCGTGAACCGCGTCTGCAGCACCTCATCCGTGAGGATCTGCAAGCGCGGAATGCGCTTCGGTTGACCTCCTCCCTCCACCCGCAGTGTCATCGCGCACCCTCCTGGACCATCTGCGCCGCGGCGACGTGGTCTGCCATGAGCGCGCCCGGGCCGACGCGCACCGCCGTGCCGATCAGCGCCTCGATGTAGCCCTTGGCCGCGCGGACCGCCTGATCGAGGGCGCACCCGTGTGCGAGGTGCGTCGCGATCGCCGATGCGTAGGCACAACCCGTGCCGTGCACCTCGCGGCCGGGGAAGTGAGCGCCGGCAAACCCGAGCGCGCCATCGGCTGTGACCAGCAGGTCAGTCGCCGGTGCGGCGGCGAGGTGGCCGCCCTTCACCAGCACGGCACGCGCGCCCATCGCCAGAATGCGGCGTCCGGCCTCCTTGGCGTCATCGAGGGTGAGCACGTGCATGCCCGCGATGGCTTCGGCCTCGGCGACGTTCGGCGTGACCAGGCTGGCGAGCGGCAGAAGCCGAGCGCAGAGGGCCTCGATGCCCTCCTCGTCCAGTAACGCCGCGCCGGATGAGGATCGGATGACGGGGTCCACGACGAGGATCGGCGGCGGTGTCGCGCGGAACTGGCGCACCAGGAGTTCGACGGTTGCGCCGTTTGCGAGCATGCCCGTCTTCACCGCGGCCGGCCCGTCGTCTGCGTAGGCTGCCTCGACCTGCGCCACAACGAGGGCGGGGTCGAGTGGGACGGAGGCGGTTACGCCGCGCGAGTACTGAGCCGTCAGCGCCGTGACCGCGACCACCGGCTGGCCACCATTCGCGGCGATCGACTGCAAGTCCGCCTGGACCCCGGCGCCACAACTGCTGTCCGAGCCGCCGATGGCGAGTACGCGGGGCAAGGCGCGGCCATCCAATGACCTGCGTCGTTGCGACACGGCAGCATTCAAACAGGGGGGCGAAGCCGCCATGCACATTCCTCCGCCGGTATTACCCGGATCAGGTACGCGGGTTTGCTCTCAGGCCAGGCGCCATGCCCGACCACCCCGTGTGCAATTGCGGACTCTATACCCGGGACGACGATCCGTCACGCGTCGTCGGAGCGGCATGACCCTCTGCGGACTGGCGGCAGGAGGGGGCTGCGAACGGCCTGGGCGGCGCGCTCGTCGGCGCAGGCTCGTCCGTTACGGCGAGAAAGGACGATGTCCGCCGCAGGCGCGCTCAAGCCCTGAGCAAAGGGCGCTCCAGGGGTTGCACCTCAACCGGTTGGTTTGCCCGACCGCGTGCCGAGGCGGCCTGGGTGCGGCTCTGCCCCGGTCTTGTGGCCAGCGCATTTCAAGAGGAGTCCCGCTACTGGAGAAGGCCTTCGGGAATGTTCTCGATCACGCCCGCCGCGCGCAGCCGTGCGATTTCCTCATCGCTCTTGCTGAGAATCTCTCTCAGCATGTACTCGGTGTGTTCACCCAGCGCGGGGGCAGCCGCGTAGATGGCTGCCGGAGTGCGACTGTAGTTCCACGCCTCGCCCGCCAGAATGTGGCGCCCGACTGACGAGTGGTTGACCTCAGCCCAGAACCCACGCGCGTTCAGGTGCGGGTCGTCCACGACGCGGCGGTTGTCGGCGCACACGCCGGCCGCGACCCCATGCTGCTGGAGGACGGTCATCGCCTCGTCGGCGGCATGTTGCTGTGTCCATGCGGTGATGACGGCGTCGATCGCGTCGTGGTGCTGGGCGCGCAGGTCGTGAGTCGGATACTGCGTGAGCAGGTCGGCACGGCCGATCGCCGTGCACAGACCTCGCCACTCCGCGTCGGAGCCGACGGCGAGGGCCACCCACGCGTCGTCACCCGCGCAGCGGTACGCCCCCGAGGGCGCCATATAGTCGTCGCGGTTCCCGATCCAGGTCGGATCCTGCCCGGTCATCTGGTAGGCAAGGACGGACTCGCCCGTCCAGCCGATCGTCGCTTCGCGCTGCGAGAGGTCGATGTACTGTCCGCGCCCGGTCTTCCGGCGGTGCATCAGCGCGGTCATGATGTAGCTCGCGGTGTGCATCCCCGCGATCGGGTCGCCGTAGTTGATCCCGGTCTTCATCGGCGTGTCGTCGCCCCGGTAGCCGGTGCGTGCAACGATCCCCCCGAGCTGCTCGATGGCGACGCCATAGCCGACGTACTTCGCCTCCGGCCCGCCGTTACCGGACGGGGGCATCGAGACGAAGATGACATCCTCGTTGACCGCCCGGATCACGTCGTAGCCAAAGCCCATGCGCTCGAAGACGCCGCCGCCGAAGTTCTCGACGACGACGTCCGCGAGTTCGGCAAGCTCCATGAAGACCGCGCGCCCCTCGGGCATCAGGATGTTCATGCAGACACCGAGCTTGTTCCGGTTGTACTTGTTGAAGTAGCCGTTGCGGTTCCACGGGTCGGCGCCTGGATCGCCGCCCGCGTAGAGGCTGAGCGGCGAAGAAGACGGCGGAGGGACCGCCGGCCCGCGGACCGAGTCGAGTTGTCGGTTCGCCTCGATCTTGATGATCGTGGCGCCGAGGTCCCCCAGCAGCTTGGTGCAGTACGGGCCGGCCCAGACCATCGAGCAGTCAAGCACGACAAGTCCCGTCAGCGGACCCTGCTGCCCCGGGCGAAGCGGTACCGCGCCCGATCCGGTAGTCGTCATCTCGCGCCGCCAATCGCTTTACCTGGATCTCGAGGCGCACCGCCGAACGCGCCTTCGGCCGACAGACGCGCCCGCGAATCAGAACCGTGGCCGAGCGCCTCGACCACCTCGTCCGTGTGTTCGCCCAGTAGCGGCGCGCGACGCGATTCCCACAGGCCATCCGTGAAATGCGCCGCGACGGATGGGTAGTGGAGCGTCCCCGCAACTGGGTGCTCGACCGTGTGGAAGAACTCGCGGTACTGGAGTTGTTCGTTGCGGAAGAGGTCGGCCGGCGTGGCGACGTAACCAAACGGCAGGCCAAGCGCTTGCGCCTGTTGGTAGATCTCCTCCTTGTTGTGGGTGACCAACCAAGGGAGCATCAGCGCGTCGATCTCGTCGCGCAGCTCACTCTGGGAACCAGCCTGCTGGTAGCGGCTGTCCGCGAGCAGAGGTTCCTCCATCAGCGTGGCGACATTTGCCCAGCGACGCAGCGGGCCGGACACGACGCCGACGAATCCGTCCGCGCAGGGATAGATGCCCCACGCAGCCCGGGACCCATTACCGGCGCGTGGGTAGACCTGGCCCGCGTAGATGTATGCCATGTCGGTCATTTCGAGCAGCGATGTGGCGTGCTCGAACACCGAGACGTCAACGTGCTGACCAAGGCCAGACGAGGCCCGCTCCCAGAGTCCCGCCAGTGTCGCGATGTGCGCGTTCTGGCCGGCGCCGTACTGGCCGAGATAGCCGCCGTTCTTCAGCGGCTCCCGGTCCGGCTCGCCGGTGATGTACATCAGGCCGCTGAGCGCGTAGGTGGTGATCTCCCAGCCCACATACTGCGAGTAGGGCCCGGTCTGACCGAACGGCGTGATGGAGACATACAGCAGCCGGGGGAACTCCTCCCTCAACTGCTCATAGCCGAACCCGAGGTCAGCAAGCGCACCGGGGCGGAAGCTTTCGATCAGCACGTCAGCGGTGGCGAGCAACTCACGCAGGATTGCCCGCCCCGCCTCCGTGGTGAGGTCGAGCGTGACGGAGCGCTTGCCCTGGTTGAGATAGAGGTGGAACGCGCCAGTTTCGAGGTTCGGTGTTGAATCGGCAAACGGTGCCCAGCGTCGAATGGGGTCGCCGTCGGGCGGCTCCACCTTGATGACGTCTGCCCCGAACCCGGCCAGGATTCGGCCGCAGTACGGGCCGGCGATGTACTGGGACAGGTCGACCACCCGGATACCTGTCAGCGGTCCCTCCATGCGCTCCCTGCCCTCCGGAAAACCAAGGTTCATGTCCTGCCTCGACGGACTCTAGTGATCGAGGTCGTCTTTGGCGAGATCGCCCCTCAGACCGGGTGCGTATGCCGCCGCTCCCGTTGACGGTCGCGCTCGAATGGGTCGGGCAGATGAGGAGGTCGCTGCTCCCCCGAGCCTACGAAGGCATGTGCGGACTGTCTCACGGGCGACCTGTGAAGCGGGAGCCCGTTTGGGCAGAACTAATCCGGCGGGCCCATGCCCGAAACGCCGCTCCGTACCAGCTCGTCCACTTCGGCGGCAGGCATGCCGAGAAGCTCCTGCAGAACCTCGTAGGTGTGCTCACCCTGGAGCGGTGCGGGCCGGAACTTGTCGGCCGGCGTGCGCGAGAAGTGCATCGGAAGAGTCGCGTGTACCCATTGCCCCGACTCGGGATGGACGATGTCGCGCAGGAATCCACGGGCCCGCAGGTGGGCGTCCTGTGCCACTTCAATCGAGTCCAGCACGGGAGCGGCAATCACGCCGCCTTCCAGGAGACGATGGACGACCGCATCGCGCTCCTGGCTGGTCAGCCAATGCGAGATCAACGTGTCGAGGGCGTCCTCGTGCTGTTTACGCCCAGCCATCGTGGCGAAGCGCGGATCGGCGAGCCATTCCACATGACCGGCGACCCGAGCGAGTGCCTCCCACTGCGCGTCGTCCTCGCAGCCGATCGCGACCCATTGCTCGCGGCCGACCGCCCGATAGACACCGTGCGGCGCGAAGGTCAGGTGGCGGTTACCCATTCGAGGACGTTGCTGGCCGGTGATCGCGAATTCAAGGGCAGCATCCCCGATGAACGAGAGACTCGTCTCGTGCATCGAGAGGTCGATGTACTGACCTTCGCCGGTCCGATCGCGGTGACGTAAGGCGGCCACGATGCCAAGGACGCCGTGTACCGCAGCGACCGGATCGGGATACATCTGTCCTGAGTTCAGTGGCGGTCCGTCCACGTACCCAAGCAGCGCAGACTGGCCAGACGTGGGCTCGATGGTCCCGCCGATACCCAGGACGTTCGCCCAGGGCCCGGAGTGCCCGTAGGAGGACAGCGAGGCGAGCACGATGTCCGGTTTGACAACGCACATCGCCTCGTAACCGATGCCGAAGTTGTCGAGCACTCGAGGTGAGAAGTTCTCCGCCACGAAGTCGGCGAAGGGCAAGAGGCGCTTGAAGATGGACAGGCCATCCGGTGTCCCAAGGTCGAGGGTGATGCACCGCTTGTTCAGGCAGATGGAGTTGTAGAGGGCGCTGTTGTTCCACGGATGCTTGGCAGTGGGCACCTGGCGCACCATTGGAGCCATGGTTGCGTCGTAGTCACCACGCCAGTTGTCTGGGCGCTTCCGCACCTCGATCTGGATGACATCAGCGCCCATCTGACCCAGGAGCGACGTGCACCAGTTCCCTGCCCACGCCTGAGTCAACACGATGCCGCGAACCCCCGTGAGCGGGCCGGCCATTGGCGGGGCCGTCATTCCCTGATCTCCCGCAGGACTTCATCGGTGTGCTCGCCGACCCTCGGAGCCAGGCTTTGGACCGTGAGCGGTGTGGCGGACGCCTTGAAGGGCGGGCCGGCGACCTCCAGCCCCGCTGCGCCGGCCACGCGAGTCCAGAAGCCACGTTCTCGTAGGTGCTCGACTTCCGCCAGTTCGGCCATCGTAAGGACCGGGCCCGCGACGACTCGTCGCACCGCCAACTCTTCGAAGAGGTCCATCTTCTTCCACTTGGCCATTTGCTCGAGGACGCGACCGCCGTACTCCTTCCGGTGCTGCCGCCGGTATTGCGCGGACTCGTAGCGCTCGTCCTCCGCGAGGTCCGGCAGGCCGAGGAGGTACATGGCGTCGCGCCAGAAGTGCGCGCGTGACAGCGTGAGCGCGAAGTACCCGTCTGCGACCGGTTCCGGCCCGGCAAGGAGGTCGGAGTCCGAGCGGCGGGCCTGTACCTCGCCGGCGTACTGCGAACGCAGGATCGCGGGGGCAAAGAAAGCCGCCATGACCTCGAGTTCGGCCACGTCGATTTCCTGACCCTCATTGGGGTGATGGTCACGATGACGGATCGCAGCGGCAACGGCTGCTGCCGCCACGACGCCGGTCGAGTATGACGATTGCCAACCGCTCGGCTTCAGCGGCTCGCGGTCTTCGTCCCCGTTGATCGAGGCCCAGCCGCTACGCGCTGAGATGGTGAGATCATTCCCCGGCACCTCCGCCAGAGGTCCGGTCATCCCGTGGTGCGTGACGTGGGCCATCACCAGCGCTGGCAGTCCGAGCTGTGAATACTGGAGCCCCCGTCTGTTGAGTTCCGAAGGTGGCGACGAGGAAATAAGGACGTCTGCTCGATCGAGCAGTGCCTTGAGCAGTCCCTGATCTCTCTCCCGGTCGAGATCGAGTGAGACCGATCTGCGGTCACCGAGGAAGTAGGCCGCCGCGATGCTCGACCCGTCTGGCGCGAAGGGAGCCTGACGTCGCAAGGGGTGTCCTTCAGGGCCCTCCACCATCACGACGTTGGCGCCCAGTGACGCCAGGGTGCGGCTCGACCAGGCACCCGCCGGGGTCGTTGCGATGTCTACAACGAGGAGATCGGATAGCGCTCCGCTCACTCTGCTAGCCCCCTCTGGCTTCGGAGGAGGCACGTTGCGGTCGTGGCACTCGTCTGCGGGGCGCGGTCAGTCGCCATTGAAAATCGGTGGCCGCTTCTCGCGGAATGCCTGGCGTCCCTCCTGTGAGTCCTTCGCGGTGGGGACCATGAGGGAGGCGAAACTATTCAGTGCGAAGGCGGTGCCGATCGGCTGGTAGAGCCCATGGTGTACCGCGTACTTCTGGAATCCCAGCACCTTGGTCGGGCCTGCCGCGATCTTCATCGCCCACTCCCGTACCGCCT
>SCTU01000226.1 GCA_004297315.1 Dehalococcoidia bacterium
CTAGACTCGCGCGCGGCAGCCATGCACGCGCGGGAGGTGTCCCATCCCAGTCGACCCGGAGATGATCGCGGCGCTCACCGACGCAGGCGCCTTCCTGACCGGCCACTTCCAGTTGAACTCCGGCCGGCACTCGGACAGGTACCTGGAGAAGTTCAACCTCCTGCAGTGGCCTCGTTACACCGAACTGGTCTGCCGCAAAATGGCTGAGGCCGGCCGTGTCCACTCGCCTCAGACCGTCGCGGGGCCGACTACTGGGGGCGTTGTCCTCGCCTACGAGGTGGGGCGCCAGTTGGGCCTGCGCGGCATCTTTTGCGAGCGCGACCCAGCGGGCGGGCGCACCTTCCAGCGTGACTTCCGGCTCCGTCCGGGCGAGCGCGTGATGGTGGTGGACGATGTCATGACGTCGGGGGAGTCGGTCTTCGACACGATCGGCGCGGTCCAGAAGGCGGGCGGCGTCGTGACCTCGGTCGCCGTAATGGTGGACCGCTCGGGCGGCAAGGTGAGCTTCGGTGCGACACCGTTCTTCGCCGCGACCGAGGTGGATATGCAGACGTGGGCCGCGGACGAGTGCCCGCTCTGCAGCGACGGCGTCCCCCTCAAAGTCACATAGCGAGCGGCATGCGGGTCGGTGCCGTTCGCGTGCGCTAGACGCCGGGGGCGCGCATCTGCACGACCACGTCGCCGACGCCAGCGACCCGTTCGCCGATCCGGCTGCGGACGCCGTCCGCGATGCTTCGTGAAGAGGCGCCGTCGACCTCTCCCGCCGTGGCGATGTCCACGTCCACGTACAGCCGGTGGCCCACCCAGCGCATCCGCAGCCGGGCGACCGCGCCGACACCCGGAACCTCGGCGGCCGCCTGCTCCGCACGCCGCACGAGGCGGGGGTCAACGGCGTCCATCATCCGGGCGTAGATGGCGAGCGATGCGTCTTTCAACACCAGCAGGATCATCACGCTGATCAGGATGCCGACGAGCGCGTCCGCACGCGGGTACCCGGCGAGCACAGCGATCGCGCCCGCCGCCACGGCCAGCGAGGTCAGCGCGTCCGTCCGCGCGTGCACGCCGTCCGCGACCAACGCCGCGGAACCGATGCGCCGCCCCGCGCGCATCCGGTAGCGCGCGACGAACTCGTTACCGGCCGCGCCCAGGACACCGGCGCCCAGCACCCACCAGGCGTGCTGGACGGCGCGAGGCTCCAGCAGCCGGTTGACCGACTCCCATGCGGCGAGCAGCGCCGAGCCGCCGATCATCACGAGCACGAACAGCCCGGCGATGTCCTCGGCCCGCCCGTAGCCATACGTGAACCGGCGGGACGGCGAGCGCCGGCCGAGCGCGAAGGCGACCCACAGCGGCAGTGCTGTGGAAGCGTCCGCGAAGTTGTGGATGGTGTCGGAGAGCAGCGCAACCGACCCGCTGAGCAGCACGATGACCAGTTGCAGCGCGGCGGTGATCCCCAGCGCGGCCAGGCTCATCTTGACCGCGTGGATGCCTTCCCGGCTCCCCTCGAGCGCCGGGTCGATGGACTCCGAGGCGTCATGGTGGTGCGGGCTCAGGAAGTCGCCGATGAAGTCGCGCAGGCCGCCGTGCTCGTGCTCGTGGTCGTCGTCGAGTTCCACGTTGCGCCCAGCGTCCGGCGCCTGTCGCGGGCCCGCCGTCATCGAGATGCCCCTGTCTCGCCGCGCCCATCGCGCGTGTCGGGGAGCAACCGGACGGCGGCGTGACCGCCGCCCGCGTGGTCGGCATAGAACACGGCGTCCTGCACCAGTTGTCGCACGTGGTCGTTCTCGATGCGGTAGAAGACGCGCGTCCCCTCCCGCCGCGTGCGGACCAGGCGGGCCATCCTCAACTTGGCCAGGTGTTGCGAGACGGCCGTGGGTGGTTTCCCGACGGCGAGCGCCAGGTCGTTCACGGCGAGCTCGCCATCGGCCAGCGCCCAGAGCAGGCGTACCCGCGTGGCGTCCGCCAGCATGCGGAACACCTCGACGGCGAGGTCAACCTGTTCGGGCGGGATGGGGTCGGAGACTTGGTGAATATCTGCTGACATGCGCAGATATTCATGTATGCGGGGAATCGTGTCAACTACGCGGGGCATCGGGACGCGCGAGGGCAGTCCGGCGCAGACCTAAATCCAGATGCCCGGGCGTTCCTGCCAGAAGAACTGCACCAGCATCCCGCCCGTGTGCTTCGGATGGATGAAGGCTTCCTTCCAGCGCGCGCCGTCCGTCTCGCCGGTCCGTTCGCCGAAGACGGGGATCGCGTGATGCGCGCAGGCGCTGACCGCGCGCTCCCAGTCCCCCACCTCGAACGTGACGTGGTGCATCGAGGGCCCGCGGGCGTCGAGGAACTTCTGCACGAACGAGTCCGGGCCGGCAGGCTCGAGGATCTCGAACCGCAGTTGCTCGGTGGGGGTCTCCAGCACGCGCGTCCGGAACCCCGTGTCCGACCCGTCCCCGGGCGAGGTGTAGATCGTCTTCATGCCGAACAGGCGCTCGTAGAAGTCGCCGAGCTCGCCGCGGTCCGGATGTGCGTGCGAGAGGTGGTTCACGGCGACGATGCCGAGCGTGTGCTCCGCCTCGTCCTCAAACGGATGCGACTCGTGCCAGGGGTCGCCGGCGTACATCTGGAAGAGGAAACCGTAGCCGCCGCTGCGCGGGTGGACGTAGACCACTCCGCCTTCCTCTTGCTCCCCCTCGGCCCGCGCGTGGTAGCCCCACGGCTCGATCCCCTCGGCGCGGATCGCCTCTGCGGTCTGGTGGATCGAGCGCACGCGCATAGCGACGTGGTGCAGTCCGGGCCCGGACGCGCCGTTCAGGAACCGGTGCAGGTAGGAGTCCGGGCCGTTCGGCACCAGGACCTCCCAGCCGAGGCGGGAGCGGCCCGGCACCTCGAGGCTGGCCGAGTAGTAGCCTTCGTCGCTTTCTCCCTGGTCGAGCAGGCGGAAACCAAGCACCTTCGTGAGGAACTCGATCTGTGGCGCCATCGCGGGGACGGACATGCTGATGTGGTCAAACTGCTCGATGTCGAACACGGGCTACTCCGGACGCTGCCGCGCGATGATACTCATGACGCTTGCTTACTCGCTCAGGACCAGCTGTCCGTGCTGGAGTCGCCAGCGGGTCGCCTCCGGCAACTCCGTGCGCGAGGGGTGCGCCTCGTCCGGCGTGGTGATCAGCACCTGGTCCACCCCGTAGGCCACGGCCAGCACGCGCGCGCGACGCGCGGGGTCGAGCTCGCTGAGGATGTCGTCCAACAGCAACACCGGGGCGTCTCCGGTGCGCGCTTTCGAGTACGCCACCTCCGCGAGCCGGAGCGCCAGCGCCGCGCTCCGCTGCTGCCCGCGTGAGGCGCTGACGCCCGCCGCGTGTCCGCCGATCAGGAAGCGCACGTCGTCGCGGTGCGGCCCGACCAGGCTCAGGCCGCGACGCACGTCCTCCGTGCGCCCCGCCACCAGCGCCTCCAGCAACTGCTCGGCCAGATCGTGCTCGCGCAGTCGCGCCGCGACGGCGGGCGGCACGCGCGGCTCGTAGATGACCTCAAGCGCCTCGGACTCGCTCGCGGCGAGTTCGGCGTAGGTCGTGGCAGCGTCGCGCCCCAGCGCGCGGAGCGCCTCCGCGCGCGCGGCGAGGATCACCGCGCCGGCCTCGGCCAGTTCTCCGTCCCAGAAGTCGAGTTCGTCCGGCTTGCCGCGCCGTTCCTGGAGCCGTTTGAGCAACGAGTTCCTCTGCTCCAGCACGCGCGCGTAGCGCTGCAGCGCCCGCACGTACGCGGCGTCCAACTGCGACAGCGTGATGTCCAGGTAGCGCCGCCGGTGCGCCGGCGGGCCATCGATGATCGAGAGGTCGTCGGCAGCGAAGAACACCACGCGCAGCCGGCCGATCAGGTCGGACGCGCGCCGTGCGACCCCGTTGACGCGGAAGCGCCGCCCGGCGCGCTGCGGCGGCACCCCGACCGCGACCACCTGCCCGACGATGCTGACTTCCAGTTGCTCCCGACCCGCGGCCGTGACCACCTCAGCCTCCATGCGCGCCGCCGGGATGGGGTCCTCGGCCAGCGCGTCCCAGGAGATCAGGTCGAGGTCCACGCCACCCCGCTGCGAGCGCGTGGTCGCGAGCATCGCGATGGCCTCGAGCAGGTTGGACTTCCCCTGCGCGTTCGCCCCCGTGATGACGTGGATGCCCGGCGTCAACTCCACCTCCAGCCGCCGGAAGGTACGCAGGTCGTTGAGCGTGAGGCGGGCGAGGTACATGCGGCGCCCATGATCGCACGCGGCCGTCACGCGCGCTGAGCGCCGCGACTAGACCGTCGCGCGGTCTCCCGCGTGCGCGCCTCGGGTGACGGTGGCGCGCAACTCCACGCAGAAGCGCGCGCCTGCCTCGGGCTTGTCCGCGACCCAGATACGCCCGCCCATCTGGTGCAGGAGACGGCGCGCCACGGCGAGCCCGAGGCCGGACCCGGGAAGGTCGCCGGACACCGCGTCCGGCACGCGGAAATACGGCTCGAAGATCCGCTCCCGGAACTCGAGCGGGACGCCGCTGCCCTGGTCGTCGATCTCAAGTAGCACCCGGTCGTGCTCGGCCGGACGGGTGGTCAGCGTGATCGTGGTGCCGCTCGGCGCGTGGCGGTTGGCGTTCGCCAGGAGATTGAGGACGACCTGTTCGAGCAGTTGAACGTCGGCGAGCACGTGCGGCGTGTCCGGCATAGGGCCCAGTGCCAGTTCCTGGCCGCGCAGCAGGAACGCCGGGCGCATCAACGCGATCGACCGCTCCACCAGCGCCGGCAGGTCGACGTCCGCGGGGTTCACGGGATACTCGAGTGTGCCCGAGCGGCCGAGGTTGATGAGGTCGGTGACCAGCATGCGCAGCCGGTGTACGCCGCCCTTGAGCGAGCCGACCAGTTCCATGGCCGTGTCGTCGGCGGCGTTCGTACGGTCCATCTCCAGCAGTTCCGCGAAGGCTTGAATCGCGGTCAGTGGTGTGCGGATCTCGTGCGAGATCGCGGCGAGGAACTCGCGACGCCGCGCGTCCTGGTCGACGAGGTCC
>SCTU01000227.1 GCA_004297315.1 Dehalococcoidia bacterium
TCTGAATGCGCCTGCGGTCGACTTACCGGTAACTGCCGGGCGCATGTCAGGAATCGGTCAGTGACTGACACCTGACTGCTGAAGCGTGAGACGAGTTCCAGGAAGGGTGCCATTGAGGTGGCGAGCACCTCGATACGCGCGGAGATAATCGAAGCGGCCTTGGGCATGCCGATCGAGGGTTGCAAGTAACGCGGGGGCGCGTGTCCGGGCGGCGGCGGGCAGGTTACCCCTCGACGGTCGCCTTCGCGGTGCGTTCGCTCACCCGCGTGAGGAACAGCACGACCCCCGCGACCGGGAAGAGCGCTGTGAGCGCGAAGACGAGGCTGTACGAGGTCGCGTCGACGAGCAGGCCGAGCAGGATCGCGCCGACGACCTGGCCGACGTCCCAGGCCATCGTGTACGTCGCCATCCCGGAGCCGAGGATGGCGGGCGGGGTGCGCTCGATCACGATCACGGCGATCGAGGTCTGCGTCGCGGCGAGGCCGAAGCCGAAGGCGAGCGCGCACAGGATGAGCACCACGGGCGACTGTACCTGGCTCAGGACGATGAGCGAGATGCCAGCGGCGCCCAGCGCCGGCACGACGACGAGGTCGCGGCCGATGCGGTCGCCGATCCAGCCGGCCGAGACGCGTGCGGTGAGCTGTGCCAGCCCGGCTGCCGTGTAGAACAGCCCGACGTTGCCGAGGTCGCGCTCGAGCGCGAAGAGCGGAAGGAAGGCGGTGATCGTGCCCCAGGGTGTCGTGACGCAGGCGAAGACCAGCGCGGGCAGCATCGCGGTGGGCGAGATCAGCCCGTGGAGTCCTCGACCGGGGGTGCCGGCGACGCGAGGCGGGGGCGCCGCGGGGTCGCCGGTGCCCAGCGCCAGCACGAGCGCGAGGAGCGCCGTCCCGCCGGAAAGCAGAAACGCCGGGCCGAAGCCGAAGCGGTCGATCACGAAGACCGCGAGCGCCGCGCCGTACAGCGCAGCGGCTGCGTTGGCCGCCTGGTAGAAGCCGAGGCCGGAGCCTCGACGTTCCGGCGGCAGCATGTTGCCGACGATCGCGAGCATCGCGGTGGTGAACACGCCCATCGCGACGCCCTGCACGCAGCGGAAGATCACCATCACCCACGGCCCGAGGTCGAGCATGTAGCCGGCGAACGAGAGCGCGACGCCGACGGCGCCGAGGCGCACCCAGCGCTGCCGGCTGCCGCCTCGGTCCACCCAGACGCCGGTGAGCGGCCGGGTCAGCATCCCAGCGATGCCGAAGACGCCGACGACGAACCCGACGATCCATTCGGGCTCGCCCTTTAGCGCGCGTGGGATCTCGACGATCGACATCGAGTAGGCGACGAAGAAGGAGTGGACGGAGAAGAGCGCGAAGAAGTACGGCCGGCGCACCTGGCGCCAGGTCAGGGCGGCTGCCACAGCCGAGATTGAGGTATCGCGGGTCACGCGCGTGCCGTCGAGTGCCGCGCGTCGGGACGGATGCCGGGCCTAGGCCTCGTCGTCCTCGACCGCCGCGGGGTCGTGGAGGTAGGCCATCAGGCGTCCATCGCGCTCGACAAACAGGACGAGATGTCCGGCGGCCTCCTCGGCCTGCACCCATCTCGGCAGCGCCGCGCCGTGGCCCTTCACGAGGTAGGACGTGCCCGTGTAGGCGAAGCGGCGGCCATCTACGGTGATGTAGTAGGCGGGCAGCGCGTCGACGTCGTTCCAGTTGAGGACGAAGCAGTCGACGCCTTCGCTCTGGAGGACATACAGCTCGTCGAACGTGACCGTCATGCTGGTCGGGTCGGCGGTGCTGATCTCGGCCATCGCGGTACTCCTCGGGCGGTCGGGCGGGCGGTCAAGCGTGCGACGGTGATTCTAGAGGCCGCCCGCGGCCCGGGCCAGCCGTCCCGACCCGCAGGACTAGGCTAGCGCGCGGCCGTCGTGCGCGGCGGGCGCGGCGCATGCTCCGTGCCCCAGTCGTACAGGGCCTTGAGCACCGGAGCGAGCGAATCGCCCCGGGGTGTGAGCACGTATTCCGCGCGCGGGGGATGGTCGGAGTAGAACCGCCGGGCCGCGAGCCCGTCCTGCTCGAGCGACTGCAACCGCTCCGACAGCACGGTCGGGGATATCCCCTGGAGCGACACGAGCAGGTCGGCAAACTTTGAATGCCCCCGCCGCAGGTCACGGAGCACGAGCAGCGTCCAGCGGTCCCCGACGATGTCGAGCGAACGGGCGATCGGGCATGCCTGCTGTCGGTCGTATGTCCGTGGCATGGACGCCTCCACCGTGAACTGCCTCAAAATGGTACCGCGCATTGACTCTGAATACCATATCGACTACATATTACGTAGTCGTAGCGCAAGCCTTATGCGGCTCCGACCGCAGTGCGTGAGGACACGTGTGATGAGCACCACAGCAGGCACGCCGGCCCAAATCGAAGCCTCAAGACGTCGCTTGTACTACGGCTGGTGGATCGTCCTCGGCGCGGTGGTGGGGCAGTTCGCGGCGATCGGCGCGGGCGGGCAAGTCGCCGGCGTGTTCCTGCGACCCGTGACCGAAGACCTTGGTTGGACGGCATCGCAGTTCACCCTGGGCGGCTCCGCCTCATTCATCATGGGTGGCATCGCCGGATTTTTCGTCGGGCCGCTGATCGACCGGCATGGCGCGCGGCCGCTCATGCTTGCCGGCGCGACGATGTGTGGGTTGTCGTTGATCCTCGTCTCACGTGTCACCGAGGCGTGGCAGTTCATCGTGCTGCAAGCGCTCGCGGGTGGCTTTGGCTTCTCGCTGATCGGCCCGCTGGTCGTGAACGTCACGCTGTCGAAGTGGTTCGTGGCGCGCCGTGGCTGGGCGATCGCAATCGGGTCGATGGGGATCTCGCTTGCTGGGCTGGTCATGCCGGTGATGATGACGCGGATCGTCGACGTGTCGGGCTGGCGTAGCGGCTATGTCTTCATGGGGATCCTGATCTGGGTCCTTGTCATCCCGGTCGCGCTCATCATGCGGCGCAGTCCGGAAGACTACGGCCTGCTTCCGGACGGTCGTACCGAGAACTCTGGTCCCAGCGCCGCAGAACGCGCCCTCATAGAGGCGCAACGCCGAGACTTCGCCAACTCGTACACGCGCGCCGAGGCGCGCCGCACGCGAGCGCTCTGGTTCCTCGTCATCGCATTCGGGCTGAACCAGGCGGCGATGTCGGCAATGCTCGTACATGCGATCCCGTTTGTCACGGACGCCGGATTCACGCGCGCCCAAGCCTCGATCGGCCTCGCGCTCACGGGGGCGGCGAACCTCTCCTCGAAGTTCGTATGGGGTTGGACGCTCCAACGACTGCCGGTGCGGCGGCTCTCGGCGAGCGCCTTCGCTTCCTCCGCAACCGGTGTGGCGCTGATCGTGTTCGCAGCGCGCGCCGGCATGCTCGGGCTGATGTGGGGCGGATTCTTCATCTGGGGATTCGGCTTCGGGGGGACGATCCCGATCGGCGAGTTCATCTGGGCGCGCTATTTCGGCCGCCGCTATCTCGGCTCGGTGCGAGGCCTTGC
>SCTU01000228.1 GCA_004297315.1 Dehalococcoidia bacterium
CGACTGGGTCAACCGACCCGCCGCGTCGTACTCGTACTGATGCCCAGCAGGCAAACCAGTCCCGGTCTCCCACCGCCACTGGTTATGCACATCAGTCACCACATAGTCATCCAGCCACGTGGTGGAACCCATCGAATACGTCGTGGACAGCTGCTGGCCGTCGGTGTTGTAGAAGTTCTCCTGATACAACCCACCCGGATACGACTGCCACCACAACCCACCATCGGGAGTCCAACCGCCCTCCATCGTGGCGGTCATCCCCAACGTGTCATGGTCCTGACTGGTCACCAGGCCGCGGCGCTCCACACCGCCAGTCGGCAACGCCTCGTCATAGTGGAAGTCCGTCGTGCGACCGGTGTAGCCGTCCTCACTCATCTCCACCGTGACGACCCGACCAGCACCATCGAACGTCGTCTCGGTCAGCCCGTCAGCACCGTCAGCGAACGACACGATCCGACCGAAATCGTCGTACCCAGTCGTCTGCGTCGTCGTGCCATCCGTCACCGTCAACGGCAGACCAGTACTCGACGAATAGGTCGTCGTCTTCGTCGGCACATCCGCACCCACCCCACCAGCCACATCCACCGTCGACACCCGCGACGACAACCCCGAATTCAGATACGTCGTCGTCGTCGTCCGGTCCGTGCCCGACCCGACCGACTCGGTCGCCAGGGTGGCGCGGCGCTGCAGGTCATAGACCGTCGTCGTCGTGGGCAGCGGGTTGCCGCTGCCGGGTTGAGCTCCCGGCCCTGTCGTGCAGGGCAGGCCGAACCAGGCGTCCGACGTGCAGGTCGACACGTTCTGGGTGCCGGATTTGTAGTACGTCACCACGCGGGTGCCGGGATCGGCGCTCGTGCCGGCGGCCGACGGCTGCCGGGTTTCGGTCGTCATGGCGGTCCCGGTGCTCGTCGCGGCCACGAAGAGAGTTTTCTCCGCGACGATGTCGGTGGCGCCCATCTCGGTGGTTGTGCGCATGGCGGTCCGCTGCTCCCAGCCAGCCTTCTCCGCGGCGGTGCTCGCTGCACCCAGGGCGTAGGCGTAGCGGGTCTCGCGGGTCGCGGCGGTATCGAGGTCGGTCGGCGCAGACGTTGGCGACTTCGATGCCGTCGTCGTGGTCTTGAGGACCGAATGCTGGGGGGCCTTCGTCGTCCAGTCCGACCCCGATGGGGTTGTTGTGGGGTAGTTGACGTCGCCGTACTCGTTCTTCGTGTAGGCCCGGGCCCAGCCTTGCGAACCGTCCTGATGCTGCAGGTACTCGTAGGGGCCGAACGAGGTCAGCAGGTCCAGACCGTCGGCGGAGTACACGTTCTGGGTGTCCAGCGCCTTGGCCCGGTCGGCGGTGGACGCCGCGGACAGCCCGGAACTGTTGAGTACGTCGGTGTACCACGAGTTCACGTTCAGCGCCCGGTCCCGGTTGTAGGCGGACAAGGTCCGCACGACATTGCCGAAACTGTCGTGCTGGCTGGTGGTGATCTTCCACCCGGCTTGGCCGGCGCCGGAGTAGACGGCGCTGTTGACGGTGTCACCGAGTGCGTCCAAGCCGTACACCGTCGCCCCGCGCAGGTCCGAGGTCGACGAGGCGTACGCCGCGGGGAACACCGCCACACTGGTCAGCGGCGGGGTGGCCTGGCCCCAGGTCGCCGTGGCGGTGGCGGTGAGGTCCGGGTGAGAGTCATCACTGCCCGAGGAGGCCGCGCCCATGTTTGCAGCCCACACCAGGCTGGTGGTCTCGGTCCCGGTGCCGAACGAGCCACCGGTGTGCTGCCGGTACACGCTGGCCACTCTATTGGCAGCCGCACCTGTCGTGCCGTAGGTGACATGCCATGCCGCCAGGCCGGGCGGGGTGATCGTGGCAAGCCGGCCTGTTCCGTCGTAGCCGTAGGTAGTGGCCAGCGCATTGGGCGTCGAGCACGAGCCGCCCTCGCGCGGATCCCAGGTGGTCGTCATGCGGCCGTTGCCGTCGTAGGAGAAGCACGCGACGTCGGTCGACACCGTCGCCGAGGTCGACGTGTCGTACGTCCGCAGCGTGATCTTGGTGACGTGGTTGCTGCCGTCGTAGCTGAGTTTCAGGTCAGTGCACCCGGCCGCCCAGCTGCTCGTGGAGCCATCGGGGCAGCTGGTGGAGACGTTCGTGATGCTCGGCGGGACCGGGGCGATCGCTCGCAACAGGTGGCCGCTGCCGTCGTAGGCATAGTTCGTCGCGCCCGCTCCGCTGCTGGTCGACGTCGCCACGGAGTACGAGTAAGGGTCGGCAGGGGTGCCAGCGTGTGACCCGGCGACGATCGTGAAGGTCGTCGCGTCCGCTGACGTGGTGTCGGTGACGGTGAATCCGGACGCGCTGGTTTTGGTCAGCGTGAGATTCACGCCCTCGTAGTCGCTGGTGTAGCTGGTCGGATACGTGCCGCTGGACGACGAACGGGTGAACCCGAACGGTGTCCCGAGCGGCCCGTACACGATGACGTTGTCGCCGGCCTCCGTCAGCCGCGTCCACCCTGACGCCGTGGCCGCGGGAAGTGCAGTCGCCCAGCCCTTTCCAAAAATGCCGTCGACGTCGTACGAACGAGAGTGGTAGGTGCGGCCGAGGCTGAGCGCGCCGGCGTACGTCGGCAGCGAGGCATCCGTCGCGGACACCGACGCGTCACCGGTTGTCAGGGCGACCGTCACTGGACCCGCTGCGGTGGTGGCAGCGCCGGTCCCGGTCCAGTCGAAAGTGAACGAGGTCTCGGCGGTATACAGGCCATTGCAGATGGTGTCGGAGGTGTCGGTCAACTGGCAGCCGCGAATGCGCACGACCTGGTCGAACGGATGCGACGATCCAGATGAGGCGAACGTGGCCGCCGCGTTCCACAGCACTGCGTCGCTCTTCACTGTCGTCGCGTCACCGGTCAGCGCGATCGGGTTGCCGCCTGCTCCGCCGGCCGCGGTGAGAATGTCCCCACTGGGGACCGGAACCCAGTCCGGCGTCGGCGTCAGCGTCGCGTCGAAGTACTGCAGCTGGAGCGCCCCGCCCCACGCCGTCGGTGCGCTCGCGTTGATCGGCACCATCGAGGAGGTGTTCAAGGGCCGGGTTGCGTTCGACAGGGAGGCGCCCGAGATGCCGAGACGAACCGACATGTCGGCCTTGTTGTTCGCCTTGTCGATTGCCTGAACGGCCAGCGGATGTTCACCGTCCGCGATCGGGAACGGCAGGTTCACCGTCGCGGTGTTGCTCGTCGCGACCGCCGGGGCCTGAGGCACACCGTCCAGCGTCCAAGCGAAGCTCGCGATACCACCGGTGTCGGTTGCGGAGAAGGTGCAAGGGACGGCGGCCGTCGGGCGTGACGCCCACCCGTTGTTCGTCAGACCGGTGCAGCTGACCGTGACACCCGACGGATCCGTGTTGTCCACGTGGACCACGGTCGGTGCGCTGTACGCCGTGCTCGTCGTGCCGTCGCCAGCCCGCGCCACGGCCAGATAGGTCTGCCCGTCGGTGAACGTGCCCGACGGCACGACAGTTGCGGCCTTCTGAGCATCTGGAACATACCCGGAACTGCCGGTCCACAACTGCGTGGAACCGGTGTCGTTGTAGATCGCGAACTCGGCGCGGACGGAATTGTCCTCGTCGAAGACCGTGGCAGACAGTCCGAGGCCGTTGGTGGTGTTCGCATAGCCTTCGTCCCCGCTGGCGATGCCACCGGCCGTGGGCGGTGTCGCTCCCTTGGGGTCGTGCCGGAAGTCCACGACGAGCGTCGGCCGATTGGAGCCGGCGTTAGCCGAATTGATCTTGCGGAAGCTGCGCGCGAAAGTCGGCTCGGAGGACTTCAACGCCAGCCCGTCGTTGCCGTCGCTGGCGTGGTCGTGCCAGTACTGCACCACGCCGGTGACGCTGATCCCGCTGCCGCCAATTGTTCCTGGTCCGCAACCGGCGCCCCCTCCGCCGGCCCGGTGCTGGTCGGTCGCGCTGCCGTAGGTGGTGTTGGTGAGACCTGGTCTGTTGTTCCAGTTCACGTTCGTCGCGAACCAGTCGTCCTGGATCGCGCGGATCACCATTTCCGAGGTAGCGCACCCCGATGCCGGCCCGTCGAACTGATACAGCTGTAACGTCGCGGAATTGATCACCGTGTATGCACTGTAGAACCCCAGATCAGCAGCTGAACTCGGATCCTTGTTGATCGGGAAGGCCAAGTACGCGATGCGCTCCGAGTTGGCTCCGTTGGAGCCGACATGCAGACTGGGATCGTCCTTGTAATTCGTTGTCGGAGCGTCCTGCCGGGCAAAGGAGTCCTGCGGATTCACGAAGTTGAACGTCGGATCGATCGTCACTGGATACACCGTGGCCACGTCGTTCAAGTACGACGCCGGTACGGTCACTCCGAGCGAGACAGAACTGGCCCGGTTGATCTTCGCGAGATCTGCAGATGCGGCAGAACCCGAGTTGTCGGCCGATGGTGCCGCGGCGCCCGGAGACGATACGGACGGCGAGGCCGCCGCAGGAGCCGAGGCCGGCCCAGACCCCGTTGGCGACGCAGACGCCGATGGCGAGCCAGGCTCCGATGACGAGGCCGACTCCGATGGCGTGGGTGTCCCGGCGCCCGAAGGCGCGGCCGACGGCGACGACTGCTCAGGCGTTGCCGGTATCGCGGCCGCCGAGGGCGATGCGGTAGTGGGCAGATTCAATCCGGGCAGAACGCTGCTGGTCTTGCCCACTCGGGCGTTCGTCGCCAAGACATTCGTCGGCTCGCCAGTGGCCTGATCAGTCCGCGCATCCCACACCAGCGCCTTGCTGCCGGTCGCGACCGGACGGTTGCGACCGTCCACCACATTGAACGCACCATTGTCGGCGGCCGCCAGCGAAAGCCCCTGGCCCACGACCGGCAGATTGATCGTGACGCCCTCAGCCGGCACCACATCAGGCTTACGGGTCAGATCGACGAACGTCTCCAGACCCGTTGGCAGCGCACGAACACGCAGGTCAACGCCCGGCTGGACCTCCCGATAGGTCGCCTCGGAACCGTTCAGCACTGGCGCTGGCAACGGTCCCGGCCAGCCCAAGACGAACCCGGCGCCTTCCCCAGCTACCTTGTCCACGACCGGAGCCTGTTCCAGGCGCGACGGATTGCGCTGCGCGCGCACATAGGCGTCCAACGAGGCTGCGTCTGCCGGCACCCGCACCGTCGCCAGCGGCGTCAAACCCGTCGCCGGATCCACCACCCCACCGGCCGACAGGCTGAGATCCACACCGCCGACCTTCGGCCGGACCCGTCCGTCGTCGAGAAGCGTCAACGTCGTGTCAATGTCCGCGTACGTGCCGTCGGACCGAATCACTCGCGCCGGACCGGTGGTCATCTCCAGTCGATACGACCCGTCCGGATTGACCCACATCCGCCGCATCGAGGACCGCCAGCCACCCACCTCGACCGGGGTGTTCTGCGCCTTCGCCGACACCAGCGCCGACTGCACGTCAGCCCGCTCCGTCACCGGATCAGTCGACGCTGGCTGATTCAGATCCCGGCGCGGCAGCTCAGACTTCCAGGGCACGCCCTGACTCGCCTGTCCCCCAGCGGGATCGGCAACAGCGGACGGCGCCGTCAAGAGCGACGCGGTCAGCGCGACGGCCAACCCTGTCGCTGCGGCACCCACGCCCCACCGACGCCCTTGCCGAGCAATGCGAGCACGATCAGATCCCACAGACATCGGCACGCCCCCGCGCCACCCGTTGCAGTCGCTGACCGCGACCGCTCGTGCGCGGAACGTTATGAATTGCCCAAGATCAACGCAACGATTGCTGAGAATGTCATGGCGACATTCACCCGATTGGCCACCTCCTAGCCTCACGGGCAGATAGCGTTGTGACGGAAGTTGCAGAGTAGATACGTTGAGGCCCAGGGAATCTTGCAGCCGGAGACTGCGGTGACGTGGCTGGATGACTATGTGGTGACTGATGTGCATAACCAGTGGCGGTGGGAGACCGGGACTGGTTTGCCTGCTGGGCATCAGTACGAGTACGACGCGGCGGGTCGGTTGACCCAGTCG
>SCTU01000229.1 GCA_004297315.1 Dehalococcoidia bacterium
ACACCGGCAAGGTCACCGTGCTCCGCTATACCGCGGTGCAGGACGTCGGCAAGGCGATCCACCCCTCGTACGTCGAGGGGCAGATGCAGGGCGGCGCCGCGCAGGGCATCGGCATGGCGCTGCACGAGGGCTACGTCTACCGCCCGGACGGCTCGATGGCGAACTCGAGCTACCTCGATTACCGCATGCCCGTCGCCAACGACCTGCCGCCGATCGAGACGGTGATGGTGGAACTGCCGAACCCCGGCCACCCGTACGGCGTGCGCGGCGTGGGTGAGATCCCGATCGTGCCCCCGCTGGCCGCCGTCGCGAACGCCATCTATGACGCCATCGGCGTGCGTGTGCGGCACCTGCCCGCCACGCCCGCGGTGATCCTCGAGGAACTGGAGCGCCAGAAGGTCTAGGCAGGCCCAGCGGATAGACTGCGCGCCATGCCAGAGAGCCAGTCCGGCCTGCGCGTCGCCTTTGCAGCACTGTCATACCGCGACTATCGCCGCTTCGCCGTCTCGCTGCTGCTCACCTCGATGGGTGCGCAGTTGATCCAGACCGCCGTCTTCTGGCAGGTATACGTCCTCACCGGCAGCGCGCTCCTCCTCGGCCTCACCGGCCTCGCGAGGGCGGTCCCCCACATGGTCCTGTCGATGGTGGGAGGGGTCGCCGCCGACCGCCTGGACCGCGTCCGGCTGATCCAGGCTGGCCAGATCGGGAACGCCCTGCTGATCGCCGCGCTTGCCTACCTGACAATGACCGGCGACGTCCAGGTCTGGCACCTGTACGTGATCACGTTCCTGAACAGCGCGTTCAGCGCGCTCACACAGCCCGCCCGCACTGCGCTGATCCCCGCGCTCATCGGCCCGGGGAAGCTCGTCAACGCGATCGCGCTCAACGCGACGATCGGGCAGTTCGCGCAGATCGCGGGCCCTGCGCTCGCCGGAGTCGCGATCGCGCAGTTCGACCTTGGCCCGGTCTATCTCATCAACGCCGCGCTCTACGTCGCCGCAATGATCTCGATCACCGGCATCCGCGTGCCGGCGGCCCGTCCCGCCATCCTCGAGAGCCCGTGGCGGAGCTTCGTCGAGGGCCTCGACTTCGTGCGCACGAGGCCGGTGATCCTCTCGCTCCTACTGCTCGACGTCGGCGCGACGTTGTTCGGGAGCTACCGCGCCCTCCTGCCGGTGTTCGCGGAGTCGCTGGGCGTCGGGCCCACGGGGTTCGGACTGCTGAGCGCCGCGCCCGGTGTGGGTGCGCTGCTGGGCGCCGCGTTCATCCTGTCGCTGGGCGACATGTCTTACAAGGGCCTCTACACCGTGTTCGGCGTGCTGGCGTACTGCGCCGCCCTCGTGGTGCTGGCCCTCTCACCGTGGTTCTTGCTCGCGCTCGTCGCGTCCGCCCTCCTGGGGACGACGAACTCCGTGCAGATGATCCCGCGCAACACGGTCATCCTCACGATCTCGCCCAACGCGCTCCGAGGGCGCGTCGAGTCCTTCCGCAGCATGCTGGCCGGGGGCGCGCCGCCGCTGGGATACACGCTGAGTGGTGTGCTGGCCGCCGCGATGTCGCCCGCGATCGCACTAGTGATTGGTGCGCTCGCCTGCGCCGGCGTCGTCGGCGTCATCGGCTTGTGGAGCCGCGAGCTGCGCGACCGCGGCCTCGGCGCCGCCGTCCCCGAGGCGATCCCCGCCGACGGCTAGCGTGAACGCAACGGCACGAGCTCCGTGAGGATGCCGGCGTTCCCCTGCGGCCGGAAGAACGCCACGGTGCGCCGCCCGTCCGCCGTCCTCGGCAGCGCGATCTCGGACAGCCCTGCCGCGACGAGGCGCTCGGCCTCGACGTGGACATCCGTGCAGGCGTAGCAGATGTGGTGCAGCCCGGGCCCCCGCTTCTCGAGGAAGCGCGCGGTGCCGCTCGTCGCGTCCTTGGCGGGGACGAGGACCTCCACCTGTGTCTCGCCCTCGCCCACGTTAAAGAAGAAGTTGTAGGTCTGCTCCGGCGCGAAGTACGACCCCTCCGGCCACTTCGAGCGCGGCTCGTCGATGACGAGGCCCAGCGCGTCGCCGAGGATCGCATTGGCCTCCTCGATGGAGTAGGCCACGACACCGACATGGTCGATCCGGCTGAACAAGGGGACCTCCTCGGACTCGTCACCGAGGGCAAGCGGCGCTGCACGGAAGTCTATGCGCGTGCGATAGACACCCGCATCGCGCATCGACGTTCCTCGAAGGCCGCGCTCTGCTGATCGTCGCGCCGCCATCCGTGCTCCGTTAGACGGTGACCGACACCTCGCGGAGGCTGGGGCTGACGTCGAGCGGCGCGCCCGTCAGCGAAGCGATCTCGGCGGCCGTATAGCCGGGCGCGTGCTCCTCGAGGAGGAAGCGCCCGCCCTGCACGGAGATCACGGCGATGTCCGTGACGATCAGCGTCACCCCGCGCGTCGATGTCACCGGCAGCGTGCAGCGCTCGAGCAGCCGCGGTTGCCCGTCGCGAGTCGTGTGTTCCATTGCGAGCCAGATCTGCTTCGCGCGCGCCACGAGGTCCATCGCCCCGCCGATGCCGCCGAGGTTGTCCCACGGCGCGTTGCTCAGCCGCCAGTTGGCGAATGAGCCGTCCGCCGCCGCCTCGTACGCCCCGAGCACGGTGACGTCGAGACGCCGGCTGCGTACCAACCCAAAGGAGTCGGCGTGGTGCACAAACGAAGCGCCAGGGACGATCGTGACCTGTTGCCCGCCAGCGTTCACGATGTCGGGGTCGCCCTGGCCGGGCTCCGCCAACCGGCTGTACCCGATCACGCCGTTTTCCGAGGTAAAGGTCACGTGGTCGTCCGGCGCAACGTAGTTCGACGCGAACGTGGGGATCCCGATCCCCAGGTTGGCAATCCAGCCGGGCTGGATGCGCTGGCCGATGACAGCCGCCATCTCATGACGGGTCAGCCGTCGCTTGCCCTCGCCGGTGGGAGTCGGGGCAGGTGCGGGTGCGGGCTCCGCGCGCTGCACACGCAGGACGCCATGCGGCAGGATCGACACCAACCGTTCCACGTAGATGCCAGGCGTGTGGACCTGGTCCGGGTCCAGCAGGCCAGCCTCGACGATCGGCTCTTCGACTTCGACGATCACGTGCCGCGCGGCCATCGCGGCGATCGGGTTGTAGTTCCGCCCGGCGTGCCGGAACACGAGGTTCCCCGCAGTGTCCGCCTTCCACGCCCGGATCAGCGCGTAGTCCGCGAAGATCGCCTCCTCGAGGACATAGGTTTCGCCGTCAAAGTCGCGGTGCTCTTTCCCGGTCGACAGCAACGTGCCCACGCCGGCCGGTGTGTAGAACGCGGGGATGCCCGCGCCACCGGCTCGAATGCGTTCCGCGAGCGTCCCCTGCGGGACGAGTTCGGCCACCAGTGTTCCGTCGCGTACCATCTGCTCCGGCTTCGACAACCGCGAGGGGTGCGTCGCCGCCGTGAACGAGGCGATCACCTTCTTCACCCGCCCGGCCTCGACCAGGTCGCCGAGTCCCTTCATCTGCCCGTCAGCAGAGGCCGTGCCGATGCCGTTTGAGACTGCCGTGATCCCCTTCGCCCCCTGGTAGTAGAGGGCCGTCAGCAGGTTCCACGGCATCCCGGTCGCGCCGAACCCGGGGATCAGCAGCGTGATCCCGTCAGGGATGTCCGCGACGGCTTCCTCAAGGGTGGCGCAGATCTTTGGCCGCGGCATGGAGGCACCTCCGCGCGTGTTCGGGCGGGCGCACCATAGGCCTCGCGCCCACGCCTCGCAATCGAGGCGACGCTCAGACGAGCGACGGCGTCCCGAGCGTCCGGGCGCGCAAGCGGAACGTGGCGAGGGTGTCTCTGTGGAGCGGGATGCCGGCCCGCGATCGATACTCAAAGGCGTCCGCCTCGGGGTCGCCCGCGACGACGACAGGCCTGGCAGGATCGGATGGGCGTGTCTCCGCGAGGTACCGGATCAGCAGGTCCATGTCTGCCTTGAACGCCTGGACCGGGCGCATCTGGCTGATGTCGATCGCCATGAACCATGACATGTTCGAGCCGTAGTCAAGGTCGGCGCTCGATCCGCCACCGGCAAGGACGCCCGCAAGGATGTCCACCATCATCGCAAGGCCGTACCCCTTGTAGTTGACGCCCTCGCCGTCGGAACTCTCACCGAGCGGCGTCAGTGCCCACGAGGTGTCGCGTCCGCCCGGTGGCGTTTCCAGCGGCCGTCCGGCGGCGTCGACCGCCCAGCCGCGCGGGATCGGCAGTCCGAGCGCATGTGCACGCCGCACCTTCCCGGCGGCGACGGTGCTCGTCGCCATGTCGAGGACGAACGGGCGCTCCGTCCCCGCCGGCGCGGCAAAGGCGATCGGGTTAGTGCCGAAGCGCGGGTCTGCGCCACGTGCCGGGCGGACGCTGCGGTTCGCGTTGGTCACCGCCATGCCAATCATGTCCTGGGCCGCGGCCATCATCGGGTAGTACCCCACCATGCCGATGTGCCGCCCTTCGACGACGCCGGCGTGACCGATCCCGTTCACCCGCGCCTTCTCGATCGCGGTCCGCATCGCGAGGTGTGCGCCGACGACGCCGAGGCCGCCCGCGTTCGACACCACCGCCGACCCGGCTGATTCGCGCACGAGGCGCGGCGTCACCGTTGCGTCGATCAGCCCTGACTCGATCTGGTCGAGGTAGCGCAGCCCCGCCACTACGCCGTGCGTGTCCACACCCCGCAGGTCGGAGGCGACCAGGATGTCCGAGGCGATCGCTGCGTGTTCCTCGGAGACACGAAGCGCGACGAACAGGCGCGCCATCTGCTCGCGCAGGGCGGCGCCGTCGACGCGGACGAACTCGCCGCTGGCGATCTGGTCGGGAGTCGGCTCGCCAGCCATCGACTACGGCAAACCGACGGGGCCTGCCGCCTCGTGGATGCGTACGAGAAGCGCCTCGTCGACGGTGGGGAGGGTTACGCCGGGAACGGTGAGCGGGTTCACGCGCGGGACGATACCACGAGGCATCCCGTGACTAGCCTCGGCGGGATCCCCATCCGGCGCTAAACGCCGCGAGCGCCGTCGTCAGCGGCACGGCCGCGACGATCCCGATGCTGCCGACGACGGTGCGCACGACCTCGGTCGCCAGCGCGTCGAAGGAGAGCAGGATGCTCGTAGGCTGCTGCTGCGCCGAGAGGATCAGGATCAGCGGCAGCGCTGTCCCGGCGTAGGCAAGCAACAGCGTGTTCGTCGTCGCCGCGATGTGGTCACGGCCCACGTTCATCCCGCGCCGGAACAGTTCTGCCGATGACAGCAGCGGATTGGCCTCCCGCAACTCCGCCACGGCAGAGGCCTGTGTCGTAGTCACGTCGTCGAGGACGCCCACAGCGCCGAGGATCATGCTGCCGAGCAACAGCCCGCGCGGGTCGATCACGCCGTTGCCCAGCAACACCTGCAACGTGCTCGCGTCGTCGGTCGCGATACCGGTCAGCCGCGCGAAGTCCACCGACCAGGCGGCCAGCAGCCCGGTCAGCGCTAGGCACCCCGCCGTGGCACCGAGCGCGACCGCCGTCTTCCGCTCGACGCCGTGCCCGAGTGCCAGCGTGGCGGTCATGATCACCAGTCCGCCCGCAATGCAGACAAGCAACGGGTCCCACCCCGACATGATCGCCGGGACGACGAACCGCGCGATCACGAGGACGCTCGATGCGAGGCCCACGAGCGAGCGAGCGCCCCGCCAGCCGCCCACCGCCACCACGAACAGCGCGAAGGTGAAGGTGAGCGTCCAGACGGAGAACCGCCGTGAGCGGTCCTTTAACTGGTAGACGACACCCTGCTCGCCCTCGACCGCGGCCAGCAGCACCTTGTCGCCGGACTCCAGGACGAAGGCGTCTCCGCCGCCCTCCTGGAACGAACGCTCGACGATGAACTGCTGGCCGTCGGCCTCCACCACGACGCGCTGCTGGTG